>DASVPF010000129.1:0-2049 GCA_036382965.1 Thiobacillus sp. | reverse complement strand
TATCGCTGCCATCCGCGTCGACGATACCCGGCTTGCGCTCGGCAGGCTGGCTGCCGCCTGGCGCCTGCGCTTCGCGATTCCGCTCGTCGCCATCACCGGCAGCAACGGCAAGACCACGGTGAAGGAAATGCTGGCGGCCATTTTGCGCGAGGAAACCGGCCCGAGAGCGGGTGCGGATGCCGCGGTGCTCAACACCGAAGGCAACCTCAACAACGACATCGGTCTGCCGCTGATGCTGCTGCGTCTGCGCGAAACGCATCAATTCGCCGTGCTCGAAATGGGCATGAACCACGCAGGCGAAATCGACTATCTGACGCGGCTGGCGCGTCCCGACGTGGCGGTGGTCAACAACGCGCTGTCGGCGCACATCGGCTTTCTCGGCTCGCTGGAAAACATCGCGCGTGCCAAAGGCGAAATCTTCAACGGCCTGTCGGACAGCGGCATCGCGGTATTCAACGCCGACGACGCCCATGCCAGGCTGTGGCGCGAAGCCAATGCGCGGCGCTGCGTGGTCGATTTCGGCCTGGTCCAGCCGGCAGTGGTGCGCGGACAATACCGGCCCGGCGACTTCGGCTCGACGCTCACGCTCACCCTGCCCGACGCCACGTTCGACATCAGCCTGCGCGTGCCGGGTGAGCACAACGCGATGAACGCGCTTGCCGCCGCCGCGACTGCCTTCGCGCTCGACGTCAGCCACCGCAGCATCGCCGCGGGGCTGTCCAACTTCACCGGCGTCAAGGGCCGCCTGCAAAGAAAAGCCGCTCTGCATGGCAGCACCTTCATCGACGACAGCTACAACGCCAATCCGGACTCGGTGAAGGCCGCACTGGCGGTGCTGACGCAGCAGTCCGGCAGGAAAGTGCTGGTGCTGGGCGACATGGGCGAGCTCGGCGCGGACGCCGCGGCGATGCATGCCGATATCGGACTGGCCGCGCGTGCGGCAGGTATCGACCGCCTGCTGGCGCTGGGCGAACTGACGCAGGAAACCGTCGGTGCCTTCGGTGCCGGCGCGATGCATTTCGAGCGCATCCAGGAACTGCTCGCCGAACTCGAGAACGAACTGACACCCGACACCACCGTGCTGGTGAAGGGCTCGCGCTTCATGCAGATGGAGCGCGTGGTGCAAGGTTTTGTGGAAGCACCCAGCGGCCCGGCGGCCGGGGCACAAGGACACTGACATGCTGCTTTGGCTATTTCATCGACTCGGTCACGACATCCGCGCCTTCAACGTCTTCAATTACCTGACGCTGCGCGCGGTGCTGGCCACGCTCACCGCGCTGACGATTTCCTTCATCGTCGGTCCTGCCGTGATTCGCAAACTCGCCGCGCTGAAAATCGGTCAGTCGGTCCGCAGCGACGGCCCGCAGACCCACCTGGTCAAGGCCGGCACGCCGACCATGGGCGGCGCGCTCATCCTGGTATCGGTCGCCGTCACCACCCTGCTGTGGGCGGATCTGTCGAATGCCTACGTCTGGCTCGCGCTGCTGACCATGCTCGGCTTCGGCGTCATCGGCTGGGTCGACGACTGGCGCAAGGTGGTGGAGAAGAACTCGCGCGGCCTGCCTTCGCGCTGGAAGTATTTCTGGCAGTCGGTGATCGGCCTGGCAGTCGCGGCGTACCTGTGGAACAAGGCCAGCCTGCCCGCCCACACCGAGCTCATCATTCCCTTCCTCAAGCACGCCACGCTCACCCTGTCGGCGGCCGCCTTCATTGCGCTCACCTATTTCGTCATCGTCGGCGCCAGCAACGCGGTCAACCTCACCGACGGCCTCGACGGCCTGGCGATCCTGCCGACCGTGATGGTGGCGTCCGCGCTGGCGATCTTCGCCTATGTCGCGGGCAACGCAGTGTTCTCGAAATATCTCGGCCTGCCGCACATTCCCGGCGCGGGGGAGCTGGCGGTGTTCTGTTCCGCGATGGCAGGCGCGGGGCTGGCCTTTCTGTGGTTCAACGCCTACCCGGCGGAAGTGTTCATGGGCGACGTCGGCGCGCTGGCGCTCGGCGCGGCGCTCGGAACGGTCGCCGTCGGGTCCATGCGCATGTCGAGCG
>DASVPF010000128.1:0-6210 GCA_036382965.1 Thiobacillus sp. | reverse complement strand
ATCGGCGCCTTCACCCTGATCGATGATGCCGTCATCGGCGAGGCCAGCCGGCTGGGGCCGTTTTCGCGCATCCGTCCCGGCACCACGCTCGCGCGCGACGTCCACATCGGCAACTTCGTCGAGATCAAGAATAGCCAGATCGACGACGGCTCCAAGATCAACCACCTGTCCTACGTCGGCGACACCACCATGGGCAAGAAGGTCAACATCGGTGCCGGCACCATCACCTGCAACTACGACGGCGCCAACAAGCACCGCACGGTGATTGAAGACGAAGTATTCGTCGGCTCCGACACCCAGCTGGTGGCGCCGGTCACGGTGGGCCGCGGCGCAACCTTGGGTGCCGGCACCACGCTGACCCGCGACGCGCCCGCCGGCGAACTGACCTTGTCGCGCACCAGGCAACTCACCCTCAGCGGCTGGAAACGCCCGGCCAAACAGAAAAAGGAAGGCTGATCATGTGCGGCATTGTCGGCGCGGTTGCGCAGCGTAACGTCGTTCCCATCCTGCTCGAAGGCCTGCGGCGACTGGAATACCGTGGTTACGACTCGGCCGGGCTGGTGACCATCAATGGCGGGCTGAAGCGGGTGCGCAGCATCGGTCGCGTCGCGGCACTGGCGGACGACTGCGCGGCACAGCAGGTGCACGGCAATCTCGGCATCGCGCACACCCGTTGGGCGACCCACGGCGCACCGTCGCAAGCCAACGCCCATCCGCACGTCAGCGGCGGCCTCGCGGTGGTGCACAACGGCATCATCGAAAATCACGAAGCCTTGCGCGCTCGGCTGAAGGCGGCCGGGTTTGTCTTCACCTCGGAAACCGACACCGAAGTGATCGCGCATCTCATCGAGCTTTACTACCGCCAGAACAAGGACCTGCTTGCCGCCACGCGCGCGGCAGTGGCCGAGCTCGAAGGCGCGTACGCCATCGGCGTGGTAAGTGAAGACTCACCCGACCGGCTGGTCTGCGCACGCAAGGGTAGCCCGCTGCTGGTCGGTCTGGGCATCGAGGAAAACTTCATCGCCTCCGACGTGTCGGCCCTGCTGCCGGTCACCCAGCGCGTGATGTATCTGGAAGAGGGCGACGTCGCCGACGTCGGCCTGCTCGCGGTGACGGTCTACGATGCGGCGGGCAAGCAGGCCGACCGCAGCGTGCACGTGTCCGAGTTGTCGGCCGACATGGCCGAGCTCGGCAATTATCGGCATTACATGCAGAAGGAAATCCACGAGCAGCCGCGCGCGCTGACCGACACGCTGCTGGTCGCGGTGGCGCAGGATCAGGTGCAGCCCGAGTGGTTCGGTTTCGACGCCGCCGAAGTGCTGCGTTCGGTGAACGCGGTGACCTTCCTCGCCTGCGGCACCAGCTATCATGCGGCGAAAGTCGCCACGTACTGGCTGGAGGAGATCGCGGGCATTCCGGCGTATGCCGAAGTGGCCAGCGAATACCGCTATCGCACCTCGGTGCCCAACCCCGACGCGCTCATCGTCACCATCTCGCAATCCGGCGAAACCGCCGACACGCTGGCGGCGCTCAACCACGCCAAGGAATTGGGCCAGGACAAGACGCTGGCCCTCTGCAACGTGCCGGAGTCGGCGCTCACCCGCGTCTCGCGCCTCAAATTCCTGACCCGCGCCGGCCCGGAAATCGGCGTCGCCTCGACCAAGGCCTTCACCACCCAGCTTGCCGGTCTGTTCCTGCTGACGCTGGTGCTGGCCAAGCTGCGCGGGCGGCTGACGCCGGAGCAGGAAACGGCCCATCTGGTCGCGCTACGCAGCCTGCCCAACAAGCTGCAACAGGTGCTGGCGCTGGAGCCGCAGGTCGAAGCGTGGGCGCAGCGCTTTGCCAACAAGAGCCACGCGCTGTTCCTCGGGCGCGGCGTGCACTACCCGGTTGCTCTCGAAGGCGCGCTGAAGCTGAAGGAGATTTCCTACATCCACGCCGAAGCCTACCCGGCAGGCGAACTGAAACACGGCCCGCTGGCGCTGGTCGACGAGGACATGCCGGTGGTGACCATCGCGCCCAACGACCAGTTGATCGAAAAGCTGAAGTCGAACATGCAGGAGGTGCGCGCACGCGGCGGCGAGCTGTACGTGTTTGCCGACGGCGACGTGCATATCGAGGAATCCGCCTTCGTCCACGTCATCCGCTTGCCCGGCGGCAGCAACGGCGCCCTGTCGCCGATCCTGCACACCGTGCCGCTGCAGTTGCTGTCGTATCACGCCGCCCTGCAAAAGGGCACCGACGTGGACAAGCCGCGCAATCTGGCGAAAAGCGTTACGGTGGAATAAGAGGACAGACTTACAAGGAGGACGCGGAGGACGCAGAGGGAAAAACCTTTCCTCCATGTCCTTGGCGTCCTCCTTGTTTCAAGCCTTTTGGCGCCGCCGGCACCGGACGTTCAATGCCGCTTGTGGTCTTCCTTCAGCGCCAGGGTGGCGACCTGGACGCGATTGCGCAAGCCGAGCTTTTCCATGATGTTGCGCAGATGGTTGCGCACGGTGTTTTCCGACAGGGTCATCTTGTAGGCGATCGCCTTGTTGGAGAGCCCTTCCTTCACGTGGTTGACGATTTCCATTTCACGCGCGGTCAGCGCGGACAGTGCGCTGCTGTTGAGTTCGCCGCGAGCCATCTTCTGCATGACGCTGAGCGGGAAGCTGCTCTGGCCTTCGCACACGCTGCGGATGGCCGCGAGCACCTGCTCGGGGTCGCTGGACTTGACGACGTAGCCGTCGACGCCGGACGCGATGGCCTCGGAAATTTCCTCGTCGGAATCGGCAATGGTCAGCATGATGACCTTGATGCCGAGGTCGCGCAGGTCGGAGACCAGATCCAGCCCGTCGGCGTCGGGCAGCGAACGGTCGAGCAGCGCCGCGTCGGCCCGGTTGCCCGCCGCCATCCAGGCGCGCAGTTCGGCGGCGTTGGCCATTTGTGCGGTCAGCCGCAAATCGGGTTCCTGCTGGATGTAGCCTGCCACGCCCATGCGCAGGAGCGGGTGATCGTCGATAAGAATGATGCTCAGGGGGGCCGGCATGGCTTCTCCGTTGAATGTGAAACAGGTGCGCTCAGGTTGGCAGGCCGCGCGGCTTGCGGGGCGCTTTTTCGAATAGTGCATCATAGACCGGAATGGGGAGCCATTTCAGCACGCGCGCCACCCAGGCCATCTGCCAGGGGATGACGGCGTAGGCGCGGCGACGCGCAATGCAGCGCGCAACTTTGGCTGCGGCTGCGGCTGCCGTCATCCTGAACGGCATGGCATACGGATTTACCTGCGTCATCGGCGTGTCGACGTAGCCGGGCGCCACGGTGACGACCGCGATGCCGTGCGTCTTCAGTTCCAGCCGCAGGGCCTCGAGATAGACCGTGGCGGCGGCCTTCGAGGCCGAATAGGCGCCGCCGCCCGGCAGGCCGCGCACCCCGGCCACGCTGGAAATGCCGCACAGCACGCCGCCGTTCGTTTGCATGGGCGCGATGAAGGGCTGAAAGGTATGCACCAGCCCCAGCACGTTGGCATCCATCACCGCGCGAAACGCCGCTATGTCTTCGGCGGCTTCGGTGAGCGTGCCGACGCTGATGCCGGCGGCTGCGATGACGATGTCGGGCGCACCGACCTCGTTCAAAAATGCGGCCGCCGCGTTGTGCATGGCGCCGGCGTCGCGCACGTCGGCCTGATAGATTCGCGCATCCAGTCCGGCGGCGCTGTCCTGCAAGCCTTCGAGCCGACGCCCGGCCAATCCTAATTGAGCGCCCAGTGCGCCGTAATGCCGTGCCAGCGCCGCGCCGAGGCCGGAACTGGCACCGGTGATGAAGACTTTGAGCGGGGTGAGCGGGGCGGCCGGCAATGCGCCTACTTGCTGGATTTCTTGCCGCCGCGTTCGGCGCGTGCCTTGGCGATCAACTGATCGAGCACGTCGAACAGACGCGTCTCGCTGCCGGCCATCCCCGCCGACGTGACGTATTTGCCGTCGACGACGAAAGACGGCACGCCGGTGATGCCCTCGGTGGTCGCCAGCCGCGCGCCCTGCGTGGCCTTGGACTGGATGGAGAACGAATTGTAAATGCCCTCGAATTTCTGGCGATCCACACCCTGCTTGGCGATCCAGTCACCCAATACCGCCGGGTCGTTGAGGTTGAGGTTTTCCACGTGATAGGCGTCGAACACCTTGTGATGCAGGCGGCTCAGTTCGCCCATCTGCTCCAGCGCGTAATAGAGCTTGGCGCCGGGCATCCAGTCGTCGCGAAACACCGCCGGCACGCGACGAAGTTGCGCATCCTTGGGCAGCGTTTTCAGCCAGGTATTGAGCGCCGGTTCGAGCTTGAAACAATGCGGACAGCGATACCAGAAGAACTCCAGCACCTCGATTTTCTTGCCGGTGGCAACCGGCTGCGCAGCGTCCAGGCGGGTGTAGTCGTGGCCCTCGAAGGCTGCTTCCGGCGCGGCAAAAGCGGACCAGGACAATAAGACGGCGGTGAATACGGCCAATGCGCGGGTAAACATCAAGGTGTCTCCTGTTGGGTGGGAACTTCTTTGACCAGTGTGGCCGGAATATTGTTCTGTGCGAGCAGGCTGCGGGTCCGGTTCACCTCGTCCATGGCGCGGAAAGGGCCGAGCCGCACGCGATGGTACACGCCCTTGCCGCCCTGGTCGCTGGTCTGGATGACCGCTTCGACGCCCAGCAAGGCCAGTTGCGCCTTCAGGTTGTCGGCGTCGGCCGGATTCTGGAATGCGCCCACCTGCAGATAATACAGTGGCGTGGCCGCCGCGGCGCCCTGCGCGGGCGGCAGTTCGCCGGAGGCGCCGCCCGGCAGCACTTTATAAAAATCGAAGCTGGGCGCGGCGTCCGGTGTGGCGGGCGCAGATGCGGGCGCCGGCGCCGGTTTTTTTGCGGGGGCCGATGCCGGCGTGTCGAACTTGAACGGATTGCTGCCGGTGACCCACAGCGCCACACCCACAGCAAGCGCCGCGCCGACGATGAGGCCGATCAGCACACCGGTGAAAATCGAACTGCCGCCGCGCTTGGCGGGACGGGATGCGGGTTTTGCCATGGCTACATTTTCTCCGGAGCGTCTACGCCGAGCAAGGCCAGGCCGTTGACGATTGCAATGCGGGTGGCGTCGGCCAGCGCCAGCCGGGCACGTTTCGTTGCCACATCGTCGACCAGGAATTTCTCGGCGTTGTACCAGGCGTGGAAGTCGCCCGCCAGCATTTGCAGATAGTGCACCAGCAGATGCGGCGCCAGTTCGCGCGCGGCGGTCGCGACGGTTTCCGGGTATTCGGCCAGGCGCTGCATCAGCGCGAGTTCGTGCGGCGCGGTCAAGGGCACGAGGTCTATGCCGTCGAGTGCGGCGGCCTGCCCGCCCCATTCCTCGAACACGCGGCAAATCCGCGCATGCGCATACTGCACGTAATACACCGGATTGTCGTTGTTCCTGGCAAGCGCGAGGTCGACATCGAAGATGTATTCGGTGTCGGCCTTGCGGCTGAGCAGGAAGAAACGCACCGCGTCCTTGCTGGTCCATTCGATGAGATCGCGCAGGGTGACGTAGCTGCCGGCGCGTTTGGAGATCTTCACCTCCTCGCCGCCGCGCATCACGCGCACCATCGTGTGCAGCAGGTAATCCGGATAGCCGTCGGCGATGCCCATGCCGACCGCCTGCAGTCCCGCCCGCACGCGGGTGATGGTGCCGTGGTGGTCAGTGCCCTGGATGTTGATCGCGCGCTCGTAGCCGCGCTCCCACTTGGCGATGTGATAGGCGACGTCCGGCACGAAATAGGTGTAGGTGCCGTCGGATTTCTTCATCACGCGGTCCTTGTCGTCGCCATAGTCGGTGGTTTTGAGCCACAGCGCACCGTCCTGCTCGTAGGTCTTGCCGGCGGCGACGAGCTTCTGCACCGTGGCATCGACGCGCCCGCTGGTGTAGAGGCTCGACTCCAGATAGTAGTGGTCGAAGCGCACCGCAAAAGCCTTGAGGTCGAGGTCCTGCTCGTGGCGCAGGTAGGCGACGGCGAACTGGCGGATCGAGTCGAGATCGTTCGCATCGCCCGACGCGGTGAACTCGCGATCGTCCGACTTCACGGTTTGCTGCGCCAGAAAATCCGCCGCGATGTCGGCGATGTAGTCGCCGTTGTAGGCGGCTTCCGGCCACCCGGCGTCGCCCGGCTTCAAGCCTTTCGCGCGCGCCTGCACGCTGTTGGCGAGCGTGGCGATCTGC
>DASVPF010000127.1:0-6632 GCA_036382965.1 Thiobacillus sp. | reverse complement strand
AATGGAACCAAGAGTAGGTGCCTTCAACATCATGCAAACCTAACCACCGTTCGGGCTGAGCCTGTCGAAGCCTGTCCTGAGCCCGCCGAAGGGCCTGTCCTGCGCTTGTCGAAGCGGCCTCTTGCCTGAGACCCTGGAATCTCAGGCCGAACAGGGTCAGGCATCGTGGATGTCGCGTGCGTTTACACGCCCTGTTTCAGGCTCGCCTCGATGAATTGGTCGAGGTCGCCGTCCAGCACCTTCTGCGTGTTCGACGCTTCGACGTTGGTGCGCAGATCCTTGATGCGCGACTGGTCGAGCACGTAGCTGCGGATCTGGTGGCCCCAGCCGACGTCCGACTTGCCGGCCTCGAGCTTGTCTTGCTCCGCCTGGCGTTTGCGCAACTCGGCTTCGTAGAGCTTCGACTTCAGCATCGACATCGCCTCGGCGCGGTTCTTGTGCTGCGAACGGTCGTTCTGGCACTGCACCACGATGTTGGTGGGCAGGTGGGTGATGCGCACCGCCGAGTCGGTCTTGTTGATGTGCTGGCCGCCGGCGCCGGATGCGCGGTAGGTGTCAATCCGGAGGTCGGCAGGGTTGATGTCCACCTCGATGGAGTCGTCGACTTCCGGGTAGACGAACACGCTGGCAAACGAGGTGTGGCGGCCGCCGGACGAATCGAACGGCGACTTGCGCACCAGGCGGTGCACGCCGGTTTCGGTGCGCAGGGTGCCGTAGGCGTAGTCGCCTTCGATCTTGATCGAGGCCGACTTGATGCCGGCGACGTCGCCTTCGGATTCTTCCAGCAGTTCGGCCTTGAAGCCCTTGCGTTCGGCGTATTTGAGATATTGCCGCAGCAGCATCGACGCCCAGTCGCAGGCCTCGGTGCCGCCGGCGCCGGCCTGGATGTCGACAAAACAATTGCTCGGGTCGGCCGGGTTGTTGAACATGCGACGGAATTCCAGCGTGGACACGTCCTTTTCGATGCCGGCGATGTCGGTCTGCACCGCGGCGAGCGTCTCGTCGTCGTTTTCCTCGCGCGCCATCTCAAATAATTCCTTGGCGTCCGCGAGGCCCGACGCCACGCGGTCGAGCACCAGCACCACGTCTTCCAGCGACTTGCGCTCGCGTCCCAGTTCCTGGGCGCGGGCGGCGTCGTTCCAGAAGTCCGGCGCTTCGGACAGGCGGATGACTTCTTCCAGGCGGTCTTTCTTTACCGCGTAGTCAAAGAAACCCCCTGAGTTGGGTGGCACGCTCGCGCAGGTCGGCGAGTTTGGATTCGATCTGATTGAGGCTTTCGGCTTCCATGACGGTGCTCGTGACTAGGCGGAAAAGCCGCGGATTATAGCCCAGGCCAGTACCAGTCCCAGCCCCACCATTGCCATGCCCGCCGCCGCATGGCGCGCCATCTGCCGGCCGCCGATGGCAAACGTCAGCACCGACTTGAACGCCAGGTTGGCCAGCAGCGCGAGCGTGACGACGTTGACCACCACCGTCACCGTCAGCTTGTCCAGGCTATACAGGCGCAGGCTGGACAAGGTGATGGGATCCACGTCGGTCGTCCCCGACACCAACGCTACCGCGTATAAGCCGCCCGACCCCAGCCAGTGGGACAGCCAGGCCGCGGCCAGCAGCACGATCGCATACATCAGGCCGAAGCCCAGCGCCGGGCGCAGCTCGGTGGGGTTGCCCATCGCCAGCGTGGGCAGTTCGCCCTGCGGTTGCAGCCGGTGCACCCCATAGGCGGCGCCGAGCCCGCCGACGACCAGCCCGCCAAAGAGCACCGGCAGCAACTGCGTCAGCACGCCCGGCGCCAGCACCGCCGCCAGCACGGCGAGGCGCACCAGCACCACCAGATTGGCCAGCACGACGACGATCACCGCGATCGGCATGATCTCGCTGCTGGCGCGGGCATGACGGCTGAACGACAGCGTGGTGGCCGTCGATGAAACCAGCCCGCCGAGCAGGCCCAGCATCACCGCGCCGCGCTGCTGTCCGACCAGCCGCAGCGCGGCATAGCCCGCCAGCCCCACGCCGACGATCAGCACCACCATCCACCAGATCTGATACGGATTGAGCGCGCCGTAGGGGCCATAATCCCGGTTCGGCAGCAGCGGCAGAATGATCAGCGCCAGCACTGCAAACTGCAGGATCGACAGCAGATCGTGGCGGCTCATGCGCTGGCTGAAGCCACGCAATTCCGGCTTGAAATACAGCAGCATCGTCGCCGCGATCGCCAGCATCACGGCGAGCTGGATTTCGCCGTTCCACACCAGCACGCCCAGGCCGTAACACAGCAACAGCGCCGCCACCGTCGTCGTCCCCGGGTCGCCGTCCGGCTGTTGCGGCGCATGCAGATACGCCGCAATCATCATCGCGCCGACCAGCAGCAGCCCCACTGCAATCAGCCACTGCTCGCCCAGCGCCGTCGCCAGATGCGCCGCCAGCACGCCCAGGAGCGCGGTCAACGCAAAGGTGCGCAGCCCCGCCTTCGCCGCCGGATTGCGTTCGCGCTCCAGCCCCATCAGCAGGCCGATCGCCAGCGCCACCACATAGCGCGGCAACGAGGCCAGTTCGGCGGGCAACCAGGCGATCCATTCATTCATCGTGTTCGTCTTTCAGGCAGTGGGCTTCAGTCATATGTCTGGTTCATCCGACCAAAGCACAGGCCGGATGCAGCAAAAATAACAGACCGGACTCAAGCGGGATACGTATTGGCTCGGTTTCGCAGTCCTAAGCGTCGGACCCGACCCAAAAAAACTTCGCTTCGCTCGATGTTGAGAATAATTCCTGTTATCATGCTGGGCATGCGGAGCACCACCGACCGCCTTCCAGGTACGCCGGAATCCGCCAACAGTCACTTCAGAAAAGGAGAAGCCCCATGTACTTTCGCAAGCTCATGATCCCCATCGCAGTTATGTTGACGGCAATCGCCATGCCCGCCCTGGCCGTGGAATACCCGATCGGCACCCCCCAGCAGCGTTACGGGATGGAAATCGGCGCCGTATATCTACAGCCCATTGAAATGGAACCGGAAGGCATGATGCGTCCAGCCAAGGATTCCGATGTCCACATGGAAGCGGATATTCACGCCCTGGCCAGTAATCCGAACGGATTCGACGAAGGCGCCTGGATGCCCTATCTGGGGGTCAAGTACGAGGTCACCAAGCTCGGCAGCAACGACAAGATCAGCGGCGATTTCATGCCGATGGTCGCCAACGACGGTCCCCACTACGGTGACAACGTCAAGCTCAAGGGACCGGGAAAGTACCGCGTCAAATACACCATTTCGCCGCCCTCGGTGGATCCGCACAGCCACTTCGGCCGCCATACCGACCGTCTGACCGGCGTGCGGCCGTGGTTCAAGCCCTTCGAGGTGGAATACGAATTCACCTACGTCGGCATCGGCAAGAAGGGCGGCTACTGATGGGAACAGGCAAGGCAACACGCCTCGGCCTGCTGACGGCAATCGCCGTCACCGCTTCCCCCGTGTGGGCGGACGATGCCGACACCCAGCGTCTGCTTCAGCGTCTCATCGAGCGGGTGGAAAAACTCGAAAAGCGCAACGCCGAACTCGAACGGGCATTGCTACCCCATGCAACCGGTGCGGACAGCCAGACCGAGGCGCGCCTGAAGGCGCTGGAAGAGCGCAACACGCAACTCGATTCCGCGTTGTCGGCCGAGGACGTGAGCGAGAAGGAACCGGAACTGGCAGCGCGTCTGAAGGCGGTGGAATACCAGGCGCTGGATATCCAGAAGCAGGCGAAGGTCATCGATTCCATCGAGGGATTTTCCGCCGGCGCGACCTTCACCACGGTCGCCCAGCGTGCGAGCGGCATCGATACCAATGGCACCGAACTCAATTACCGTGCGGACATCACGGTGACGACGCCGACCATCAAGACCGGCGACATCGAGAGCAAGCTGTTCGGCCATTTCCGGGTCGGCCAGGGCAAGGGACTCGGCGACAAGTTCACCTCCTTCGTGGGGCCCAATGCCACATCGTTCCAGCTCGGCTCGGTAGTCCCTCCAGAAACCAGTGCCATGATGCTGGCTGAAGCCTGGTACCAGGCGGACATCCCGCTGCCGTATGGCGGTTTCAAGCCCAATTCGCGGCAAACCCTCACCGTCAATTTCGGCAAGATGGACCCCTTCGCCTTCTTCGACCAGAACGCGGCCGCCAACGACGAAACCCGCCAGTTCCTGGCCAGTTCCTTCGTGCACAACGCATTGCTGGATAACCCGCTGGCGGCCAACATCGGCGCCGACGGCTTCGGCTTTTCGCCGGGCATGCGCGTCTCCTACTTCAACTGGGGCGCAAAACCCGAGACCTACCGCCTGTCCTTCGGCGTGTTCGGCGCCGGACGCAGCGCCAATTTCAGCGATTCCTTCAAGTCGCCGTTCGTGATTTTTCAAGCGGAAACCAGCCAGCGCTTCTTCACCGGCCTCCAGGGCAACTACCGGGTCTACGTCTGGCGCAACGGCCAGGCGCCGACCTTCGTCGCGGATGAAACCGCGTCCCATCGCGGCATCGGAATCAACTTCGACCAGCGCCTGGGCGACGGCATCACGCTGTTCGGACGCCTGGGCACCGGCAGCGGCGACCGCCTGCCCTTCGATCGCACGGCCAGTCTTGGCACCGAGTTCAGCGGCAGCTATTGGGATCGCGGCGCCGACGCCATCGGGCTTGCCATCGGAAGCAATCGCGCCAGCAAGGACTTCCGTGCCCAGTCCGCGACCCTGGATGCGGACGCCGACGGCACACCCGACTATGGCTTTGCCGCCACCGGCTGGGAGCAGACGCTGGAGGCCTATTACCGTTTCCGCGTCCACGAGCGCTTCGAACTGACGCCCGATTTCCAGTACATCCGCAATCCTGCGGGCAATCCGGACGCACAGGCGGTGACGATAGTCGGCGTGCGGGCCAACCTGGCGTTCTGACGAGGAGACCTGTATGAATGGAAAGAAAACGGCCCTGTCCTGGCTGCACCGTGTCGTCGGCCCCCTCGCGCTGATGGCGGCGGCCTTCCTGCTTATGCCCGTGCAAGCCGGCGCCGCCGATTTGCCCACCTACACCGTGGTGGCCCGGGACGGGCGGCTCATTCCCGACGTGCTGAACGTGCCTGCCGGGGTGCGCTTCAAGATCGCGGTGCGCAATCAGGGGCATGACGCGATCGAGTTCGAGAGCCTGCAACTGCGGAAAGAGAAAGTGCTCGCGCCGGGCGCCGAATCCTTCGTGGTGATCGCCCCGTTGAAGCCCGGCGAATACGACTTTTTCGACGAATTCCATCCCGACACCGGACGCGGCCGCATCGTCGTGAAATAAAGGAGTGACACATGGGTAATGCGCTTTTCATCGTCTGGCGCGAAACCATCGAGGCCATGCTGGTGATCGGCATCCTGCACGGCTGGCTGAGTGCCCGCCCCGACGCCCGCGCCGGATTCCCCTGGCTGTGGGGCGGCATCGCCGCGGGCCTGGGGCTGGCCGTGTTCCTGGCGGTTGCGATCATGGATATCCAGTCGTGGGTGTCGGCGAGCGCGCTGGAATGGTTCCAGGCCGTCATGCCGCTCGTCGCCTGTGGCCTGATTTTCCAGATGGTGTGGTGGATGCGCCGCCACGGCGCCGGCTTGAAAAGGGAACTGGAAGCCGGCATGGCGAGCGCCGCCGATCGGGCCAACTGGCTGGGCATCGCCGTACTGGCTGCGGTGGCCGTGGGGCGCGAAGGCGCGGAGGCGGTGGTGTTCCTCTACGGTGCGGTGAAGGGCAGCACGCATGTCGATATCGCCCTCGGCGGCGTGGCCGGGTTCCTGCTCGCGCTGGCCGCCTACGGGCTGCTGTCCCGCGGCAGCCGCTTCGTTTCGTGGCGCGCCTTTTTCCGCGTCACGGAAGTGCTGCTCCTGCTGCTGGGCGGGGCGCTGCTGGTGGACGGTGCGGAAAAACTCGTCGGCCTGGAAGCCCTGCCGCCGTTGGCCGATCCGCTGTGGAACACGGCGTTCCTGCTGGATGACAGCACGCGGACCGGCGGGCTCGTGGCGGCCTTCACCGGTTACCGGGCGGCCCCCTCGGGCATGGCCTACGCGCTGCTGGCGGTCTACTGGGCGCTTGCGTTTGGCGTGCTGCTCAAACTGAAGCCGATGAGGCGCAAGGCATGAACGCGATCGGGAACATCAGCGCCATCGGCACCGGCCACCTCGCCCGTCTCGGACTCGCCATGCGGCGCTACCGCGGCGTCATCATCGCCCTGCAATGGGGGATCGTGCTGAGCTACCTCGTACTGGTGGCGCTGCCGGCTTTTCTGCCCCTGCCGCCGGACCAGACCCATGTCTGGAACAACCTGACCCGCTTCGCGCAGTTCGCGTTCTGGGGCATCTGGTGGCCCTTCGTCATCCTGTCCATGATGCTGCTCGGCCGCATGTGGTGCGGCGTGCTGTGTCCAGAGGGCGCGCTCACCGAATGGGTGTCCCGCTACGGCCTCGGGCGCGGCATTCCGCGCTGGATGAAGTGGGGGGGATGGCCGTTCGTGGCCTTCGTCATGACCACCGTGTTCGGGCAGATGACCAGCGTGTACGAATACCCGAAGCCGGCCCTGCTCATCCTCGGCGGCTCGACCATCGCGGCCATTGCTGCGGGGCTGGTCTGGGGCCGGGAAAAA
>DASVPF010000126.1:0-1639 GCA_036382965.1 Thiobacillus sp. | reverse complement strand
AACACCGGCGCGCTGATGGCGACCGCGCGCTTCGTCCTGAAAACCCTTCCCGGCATCGACCGTCCCGCCATCGCCGCGGTGATGCCGACGATCAGCGACCACGCGCTGGTGCTGGACATGGGCGCCAACGTCGATTGCTCGGCCGAGCACCTGCTGCAGTTCGGCATCAGGGGCGCGATGCTGGTGTCGGCGGTGGAGCACAAGCCGAACCCGAGCGTCGGGCTGCTGAACATCGGCGAGGACGACATCAAGGGCAACGAGATGGTGAAGCGCGCCGCCGAACTGCTGCGCGACAGCCATCTGAATTTTTACGGCAACGTCGAAGGCAACGACATTTTCAAGGGCACGACCGACGTGGTGGTGTGCGACGGTTTTGTCGGCAATGTGACCCTGAAGGCGTCCGAAGGTCTTGCCAAGATGATTTCCACTACGCTGCGTGCCGAATTCAGGCGCAATTTCCTGACCCGGATGGCTGGGTTGATTGCCATGCCCGTGTTGAGCGCCTTCAAACGCCGGCTCGACCCGCGCCGCTACAACGGCGCCACGCTTCTGGGGCTGAAAGGCGTGGTGGTGAAAAGCCACGGCTCGGCCGACCGCTTTGCGTTCGAACACGCGATCGACACCGCCAGCGACGAAGTCCGCAACAACGTGCTGAAACGCATTACCGACCAGATCCAACTCCTGCAACGGGTGGCCGCTTGACCTATTCCCGCATTCTCGGCACCGGCAGCTATCTGCCGGCGCGCATCCTCACCAACGCTGATCTCGAAAAACTGGTTGAAACGAACGATCAATGGATCGTCGAGCGCACCGGCATCCGCGAACGCCACATTGCCGCCGAGGGCGAGTTCACCAGCGACCTCGCCGCCCAGGCCGCGCGTGCCGCGCTCGATGCGGCGGGGTTGGCGGCGGACGACATCGACCTGCTGCTGGTCGCCACCACCACGCCCGATCTGGTGTTTCCCAGCACGGCCTGCATCGTGCAGTCCAAACTCGGCATCAGCAACGGCCGTCCGGCGTTCGACCTGCAGGCGGTATGCAGCGGCTTCGTCTATGCCCTTTCCGTGGCCGACCAGTTCGTCAAGACCGGTGCCGCCAAGCACGTGCTGGTGATCGGCGCCGAAACGCTGTCGCGCATCACCGACTGGAACGACCGCGGCAACTGCATCCTGTGGGGCGACGGCGCGGGTGCGGTGGTGCTGGGGGCGTCCACTGAACCCGGCATTCTCGCCACCCACATTCATGCCGACGGGCGCCACAAGGAATTGCTGCGCACCACGACCGGCCCGTCGAGCGGCATGAACGTGCCTGCCTTGATGCGCATGGAAGGCAATTCCGTGTTCAAGATGGCGGTCAATACGCTCGACCGCATCGTCGACGAAACGCTGGAAGCCAATGGTCTCGCGAAATCCGACATCGACTGGCTGGTGCCGCATCAGGCCAATATCCGCATCATTGCCGCCACGGCGAAAAAGCTCGGCATGAGCATGGATCACGTCGTCACCACCGTGGCCGGCCACGGCAACACCTCGGCCGCCTCAGTGCCGCTGGCGTTCGACGTGGCGGTGCGCGACGGGCGCATCCAGCGCGGCCAGACGGTGCTGATGGAAGCCTTCGGCGGCGGCTTCACCTGGGGCTC
>DASVPF010000125.1:0-6996 GCA_036382965.1 Thiobacillus sp. | reverse complement strand
CAATCGCGGCAAAGCCGCCTTCCACGCTCATGCCGTCATCCAGCGCCAGCGCCACGGACTTGACCGGGACCGCCTCGATCCCGTGCGCCAGGCGCACGCCGCGCTCGGCCTTGCTGATGTCGAACGGCATGCAGTCGAAGGCGCCGGCCCACTCCAGCGCCAGCGCGAACCGCGCATCAAGCAGTTAGGCTTCGATAGCCTCGCTGCGGGCTTGCAATGTGGCCGCATCCGTCGGGTTGCTTTGGTATAGCATTGGGTCGGCCAGCCGTTCGGCAATCTGCGCCTGCTCGGATTCGAGCGTCCCGATTTGCGCGGGCAAGCCGTCCAGTTCGCGTGCTTCCTTGTAGCTGAGCTTGTTCCTGGGTGCGGATTTCGCCGGCACAAGCGGGGTCGGCGCCCTGGATGCCGCCACCCGTGCCGTCTCGGTCACAGCGCGCTGCTGATGCTGTAGCCAGGCACGCCAGTCGGCATAGCCGCCGACGATCTCGGTCAGCCGGCCCTCGTCCTCGAACACGATCGACTGGGTGACGACGTTGTCCAGGAACGCGCGGTCGTGCGAGACGATGATCACGGTCCCGCTGTAGTCCTGCAGCAACTGCTCCAGCAACTCCAGGGTGTCGATGTCGAGATCGTTGGTCGGCTCGTCCAGCACCAGCAGATTGGCCGGGCGGGCGAACAGCCGCGCCAGCAACAGCCGGTTGCGCTCGCCGCCGGACAGCGCCGACACCTTGGCGCGCGCCCGTTCTGCCGGGAACAGAAAATCTTCCAGGTAGCTGATGACGTGCTTTTTCTGCCCGCCGATTTCCACGTAGTCGGAGCCGGGGGAGATCGTGTTGATCAGCGTCGCCTCGTCGCTCAACTGGTTGCGGAACTGGTCGAAATAGGCCACATCGAGTTTGGTGCCCTGCTTGATCCAGCCCGACTGCGGCTTGAGTTCGCCCAGGATCAGGCGGATCAGCGTGGTCTTGCCGGCGCCGTTGGGGCCCAAGAGGCCGAGTTTGTCGCCGCGCAGGATGGTGCTGGAAAAATCGCGGATTATGTCCCCGGCGCGGCCGGGGACGGTATCCCCTGTGGAGAGGATGCGATTGTCGTAGCCATAAGTAACGTGATCGAGTTCGGCGACCACTTTGCCGGAGCGATCGCCGGCGTCGATCTGGAAGCCCACCCGCCCGGCGTTGGCGATGCGCGCCTCGCGGGTGCGGCGCAGCGCTTCCAGCCGTCGTACCCGGCCTTCGTTGCGGGTACGGCGCGCCTCGACCCCCTTGCGGATCCAGACTTCCTCCTGCTTCCAGAACTTGTCGAACTTGCGGTTGTGCACCGCCTCAACCTCAAGCTGCTCGGCCTTCTTGGCTTGATATGCAGTGAAATTGCCTTGATATTCGCGTAACTGGCCACGATCAAGCTCGATAATGCGGTTGGCGACATTGT
Source organism: Thiobacillus sp. (assembly GCA_036382965.1). Classification (GTDB taxonomy): domain Bacteria; phylum Pseudomonadota; class Gammaproteobacteria; order Burkholderiales; family Thiobacillaceae; genus Thiobacillus. The sequence goes on along the minus strand of DASVPF010000125.1, from coordinate 5,568 downwards.
CCAGAAAGCGCCGGTCGTGGGTGATGAAGAGCAGCGCTCCACGATAGTCGTTGAGCAAGGTTTCCAGCCATTCGATGGCGGAAAAATCCAGATGGTTGGTCGGTTCGTCCAGCAGCAGCAGTTCGGGGTCGGTGACCAGCGCGCGCGCCAGCGCCACCCGTTTTTTCAGCCCGCCGGAGAGGGTTTCCACCGCCGCGTCGGCATTCAAATTCAGGCGTTGCAGGGTTTCTTCCACCCGGCTGTTGAGCCGCCAGCCATCGGCCAGTTCCAGCTCATGCGACAGTCGCTCGAAATCGGCATACGCCGCCTCGTCGCCTTCCGCCATTGCATGCGCCGCGGCATGATAATCAGCCAGCAGTTTCTGTGCCGCGCCGACACCCTCCGCCACCGCTTCGAACACGCTGTGTCCCGGCTGAAACTGCGGTTCCTGCGGAACGTAAGCCAGCTTCAATCCCGGGGCGCGCCACACCTCGCCCGCATCCGGCTGGCTCTCGCCGGCGATGATTTTCAGCAGGCTCGACTTGCCGGTGCCGTTGCGACCGATCAGGCCGATGCGCTCGCCCGCCTCGATCACGAGCGACGCACCATCGAGTAGCGGCCAGTGGCCGTAGGCCAGTTCGAGCCGGTCAAAGGTAAGGAGGGGCATGGGGTCAGCGGTTCAAAAACTCAGGGACGGAATTATCCGCGATTGAAGGCAGCGTAGACGGCACGGGCAATATTTAATGCATTGGGGGTATCGCCATGCAGGCAGATCGTGTCGGCCCGAATACGGCGGGGTCCGCCGTCCAGGGTGGCAACGAGTTCGCCCCGGGCGAGCGCAAGCGCTTGCCGGGCGGCCATGTCGGGATCGGTCAGCAGCGCGTCCCGGGTTTCACGTGAAACCAGCTGGCCATTGGCCTGATAGCGGCGATCAGCAAACGCCTCGTTCAGCACGGCCAATCCGGCAGCCCGGCCGGCCGCGATCAGCTGCGACCCGGACAGGCCCAGCAGCAACAGGCTTGGGTCGAATGCCGCCACTGCCCGGGCGATGGCCTGCGCCACGGTTATATCCTGTGCCGCCACGTTGTAAAGCGCGCCGTGCGGCTTGACGTGCGTCAGCCGCATGTCCAGGCGCGCCGCCTGCTCGGCCAGGGTCTCGGTCTGCTGCGTTACCCAGACGACAATCTCGTCTGCGGATGCGGCCAGCGACCGGCGACCGAAATGCGCCCGGTCAGGGTAGCCGGGGTGCGCACCCACCGCCACGCCATATTCGGTCGCCAGCCGCAAGGCGGCTGCCATACTGGCCGCGTCCCCGGTGTGGCCGCCGCTGGCGATCGACACCCGGTCCAGAAACGGCATCAAGCCAGCGTCGTCGCAGCCCTCGCCGATGTCGGCATTCAGTTCGATCATGCCAGCACCTCGAGTTCCCATTGTGATTCTTTGGCCAGCCGACGCGCCGCTTCGGGTTCGACCGTCGCAAACCGCACCGCATCGCCCGGCCTGAGTTGCGCCAGCCGCGGCCCGTCCGCCGTGATCACTGCGGCAATCACCGGATAGCCGCCCGTCACTGGCCCATCCCAACCGAGGATGATCGGCTGGCCGTCGGGAGGAACCTGGATCGCGCCGGGCAATACGCCTTGCGACGGTAACTCGGCCCGACGATGGGTCGCTTTTGGCCCGCTCAATCGCAACCCGCGGCGATCCGAGGCCATGCCGATCCGATAGCGGCCGCCGAAAAATGCCACCAACCCGCCATCGTCGAAGAGATTGGCCTGCGGCCCCGCCACCACGCGCAAAAACTCGCCCGTCTCGCCCGATGGGGGCTGCGCACGCAACAGTCGCACGTCTCCCGGGCCCGTGCCATAAGCCAGGACGTCTCCGGCCTGCAGCGCCCGCCCCAGATGGCCGCCGAAGCCCGCAGGCAAAAACGTGCTGCGGCTGCCCATCAGCGGCGGCACCGCCAGCCCGCCGCTCAGTGCCAGCCAGCAGCGGCAGCCTGTTTCGGGCTGTTCCAGCATCAGCGTCTCGCCCTCTGCCAGAATCAGGGTTTCATTCCATGGCACCGGTGCGCCACTGCTACGGACAGCTACAAAACGCGCGCCGGTGAGGGCTGCCACCCCGCCCGACGGAAACCGCAGGCAAGGCCCCGACAAAGTGATCTCCAGTCCTGCCGCCGCGGCATCGTTCCCCACCAGCCGGTTGGCCGACGCTAACGCGGCCGGGTCGGCCGCGCCGCCCGCAGGCACGCCGAGCGCGCCACGACCGGGGCGCCCCTGATCCATGACCAGATCGCAAAGACCGGCGCGCAGGACCTCGATCATGCCGGAACGAAGCGCACCCGGTCGCCCGGCATCAGCAAGGCCGGCGCATCACGCTGCGGGTCGAACAACACGGCATCCGTCCGCCCGATAATGTGCCAGCCGCCGGGACCCGCCGTAGGGTAAATTCCCGAGTAGATCCCACCGATCGCCACACTGCCTGCCGCCACGCGCAGCCGCGGCGAGGCCCGGCGTGGCGCGTGCAAGGCCGCCGGCAATCCGCGCAAATAGGGAAACCCGGGCTGAAACCCCAAGAAAGCGACGATATAGTCCGCCGATGCATGCTGCTCGATATAGTCCGCCGCGCTCATGCCGGCCTGTTTTGCAAGCGCGGATAAATCCGGTCCGGCAACACCGCCATACTCGACCGCGATCTCGTGTCGTTTTTCGCTCAGCGCCTGCACGCCCGCGAGCGGCATGGCTAATGCAGATTTCAGTTCTGCCGATACCGTCGCCGCGCGGCGCATTATCAACAACAAGCTGCCATCCGCGGGAATGATGTCCTCAATTTCAGGGAAATTCTGTAAAATCAGGGCCGTATAACGCGCCAGCGTCGTTTTGCCCGTTTCCACCCGCAGCCCGCGTTCACTCACCCAGTGCCGCGCTGGTTTGGCGCTAGGCTGTTGGCCTGTTGCCCGCATACCCATGGGGTGAGATTTCTCTTTCGGGTTTTGCATCATGCGGCGACACGTAAATATAAATAATGGCGGTCAAGTGTAAATGGCCCGGGGGACGATTGTCGTCATGAGCTTGGAAATCTATCAACGCATCTTCGAATACACGCCGGACGCCTTGTTTATAGCCGACCAGGCCGGGCGCATTTTTCTGGCGAACGTTCAGGCCGAGGTCCTGTTTGGCTATGACCGCAGCGAGCTGATCGGCCAGCCTGTCGAAAAGCTGATCCCGCCCCGTTTTGCCGCTCATCATGTCGATCACCGAGCCCGCTTCATGAGCGAAGCGCACAGCCGGCCGATGGGCGCTGCTGTCGAACTGTTTGCCCAGCACAAGGACGGGGCCGAGGTCCCGGTCGACATCATGCTGAGTCCGATGATCGTTCACGGCGAGCACTTCGTCCTCTGCGTCGTACGCGACATTACCGAGCGCAAGGCGGCGCAAAACGAACTCGAGCGACAAACCGCGGAGCTCAGGAAACTGCACGCGGAAATGGAACTGCTCGCCAATCATGACGGCCTGACCGGCCTCTATAACTGGCGCGCCTTTTACGAGCATGCCGGGCAACTGCTCAAAACCGCGCATCGCCGGCAGGAAAATGCCACCCTGATGATCCTCGACCTCGATCACTTCAAGCTGATCAATGACCGTTTCGGCCATGCCGAAGGCGACCGCGTGCTGCAGGCGGTTGCCGCCACACTCAAGGCCACCGCGCGGGAAAACGACATCGTGGCACGCCATGGCGGCGAAGAATTTGTAGTAGCCGCGCTGGGGCTGACCGAAGCCGAAAGCCTGGTGGCGGCCGAGCGCCTGCGCGCGGCCATTTCTGCCATCGAAAACATGAAAAGCCGCATTACGACCAGCGTCGGCGTCGCCACGCTTTTGCCCCAGGCGCATAAGCCCGACGCGTCCCGCGTGTTGGCGGAGCTGCTCGACCAAGCGGACCAGGCGCTGTATGCCGCCAAGAACAACGGCAGAAATCAGGTCTGCCACTTCAACCGGCTCGCCGACCTGGCGCAGCCCTTTGGCCAGCCTATCCCTGACGCCCAATAAAAAGGGGTTTCACGTGAAACCCCTTTTACTATTTGCCGATGATCGTGCGCGCGATCAGTCCTTGAAACGCCCCCGCACGCCGACGCGATTACCACCACCCCGGTTGGCATTGCCGCCATTGCCGCGCGCCTGACCAGCACCCGCGCCCTGACCACGATTGCCGTAGCTCCGGGTGGCCGCAGCCGCAGCCGCGGCTTTGGCCTCACGCTCGCGCTTTTCCCAGTACTCGACACTGTTGCCATTCACTTCGACCTTGGGCTCGCGCGGCGCCACGGCGCCACGGAAACCCTCGTTGCGCGGCGGGCGGTCGCCATAAGCACGGGGCGCACCATCAAACGGACCGCGCGGGGCGCCTTCAAAACGATTGCCGCGCGGCGCATCGCTGCGGGCAGGACGGTCGCCGCCGGGACGTGCATCGGCACAGTTGCCGCGATCGCGATTGTCACGGCTGTCGCCGCGCGGCGGGCGGTCGCCATAGCTGCGCGGTTCACTGCGGTCACCAAAACTGCGTTTTTCGCCAAAGCCGCCGCGCGGTGCATTGTTGCTGCGCGGACGACCTGACGACGGCCGACCCGCAGACGGGCGGCCCGAGGCCGGTTTCTGGGTGGGCTCCAGCCCCGGCAGCGTGTGCACCTCGATGCGGTTGCCGGTGTAGCGCTCGATATTCTTCACCAGCCCGCCTTCGCGCATGCCGGCAAAGCTCACGGCAATGCCGGTGCGGCCGGCACGGCCGGTGCGGCCGATGCGGTGGACGTAGTCCTCGGCCTGACGCGGCAGGTCAAAGTTGATGACGTGGCTGATGCTTGCCACGTCGATGCCGCGCGCGGCGACGTCGGTCGCCACCAGCACGCGGGTGCGGCCTTCGCGCAGGCGCTGCAGCGCGCGGTTGCGCTGCCCCTGCTGCATATCGCCATGCAGCGCGTCGGAGGCAAAGCCGCTGTCGGCCAGCAGGTCCGAAATTTCCTCGGTGCTGCGCTTGGTCGAGGCGAACACGATCGCCTGCACCATTTCCACGTCGCGCAGCAACGCGTCGAGCAGGCGGTTCTTGTGGTCCATGTTGTCGGCGAACAGTAGGCGCTGCTCGATCTTGGATTCCTTGTGCGGCACCGCTTCGATCTCGATGCGCTGGGCGTCGCGGGTGAGTTCGCGCGCCAAGTTGCCCACCACGCCGTCGAGCGTGGCCGAGAACAACAGGGTCTGGCGCTCGGCCGGGCAGCGCGCGGCGATGGCCTTGATGTCGTCGACAAAGCCCATGTCCAGCATGCGGTCGGCCTCGTCCAGCACCAGCACTTCCAGGCGCGAGAAGTCGATCTTGCCGCGCTCCAGATGGTCGATCAGGCGGCCCGGCGTTGCCACCACGACATCCACCGGCTGCGACAGGCGCTTCAGCTGCAGGCCATACGGCGCGCCGCCGACCAGGCAGGCGGTGCGGAAGCGGCGCATGTCCTTGCCATAGGTCATGGCGGCTTTTTCGACCTGCAGCGCGAGTTCACGCGTCGGGGTCAGCACCAGGACCCGCGCGCGCACCGGGTGCCGGGCGGGCGAG
>DASVPF010000124.1:0-5600 GCA_036382965.1 Thiobacillus sp. | reverse complement strand
CCCCTTCCAAGCCCGTGCGCGATTGATGCGCTGGGCGTAACGCATGTGCAGCGGCTTGAGAACCCGATGCAAACCGTCATCGGTTGCCGGGACCGCAACCAGATGGATGTGGTTGGTCATGAGGCAATAGGCGAGGATTTCAACCCCGAATCTTTCGCTGTATTCCTTGAGCCATGACAAATACGCCGCACGATCTTCGTCTGAGAAAAAGATGTCTTCTCGACGGTTGCCGCGCTGCGTGACGTGGTGGGGAACACCGGCAAATACGGTTCTGGAGAGCCTGGGCATGACAGAAGGCTAACACAAAGGGTTGCGTCCCCTTTACCGAACACGCCCTGAGAAATGGGGTCGGACTCCATATCAGCAGCATGCGGCCAAGGGCCAAGCAAGCCAGGGTTTCGTGAGATAAGACCCGCAAGCAGACCAGCCCCACGTGCGCCATGCGCGCACGAACGCATCCCATTCGACATGGTTCCCCCTCCCCTTCGCGACTCACATTTAATTGTTTGTTCTTCCGCGGGTCGGCTCGCGTGCGTTGCGCGGGCCGTGATGTTGGGCCGACTCTAATCGATCGTTTCCGGGTTCGTCAAACGCGCCAAAGGACGCCGATCCACGATGCGCTAAGTTGATGGAATGCCGTGTCGTTGCGAGGCGCGCAGCGACGCGGCAATCGAGGAATAGCGAGTCAATCAAAGCACTGGATTGCTTCGCGCTGCGCGCAATGACGGCATTGAACAAGTCCTTCGACGAGCCTGTCCTGAGCGAAGACGAAGGGCTCAGGACGAACGGCATGAATTCACCTACCGCACCTTGATCTCCGTCCACATGCGCGACAGCACCCGGCGCTGGGTGCGATCCAGGTCTTTCAGCATTTCCAGCCGGCGCTGGATGTCGGGGGTGGGGAAAATGGCGCGGTTGGCGGCGATGGCGGGGGCGACGAAGGGCAGGGCCGCGCGGTTGGGATTGCCGGAGCCGATCAGGTTGGTGAGTTCGGCCGCGTTGCGGCCTTCGAGCATGAAATCGATGAAGCGGTGGGCAAGGTCGGGGCGCGGGCCGCTCCTGTGCAGCACCATCGAGTCGAGTGCGAGCACGGCGCCCTCGCGCGGCGTGGCATAGGCAATGGTGAACGGGCGGCCGGCGCGCTCGGCGTCCTGGCGGGCCTGGAACATGTCGCTGGAATAGCCGTGCGCGAGCCAGATGTTGCCGAGGGTGAGTTCCTTGATGTAGCTGGAGGCGTTGAACGCGGCCCAGTAGGGCTTGGCGCGCAGGATCAGGTCGCGGGCGCGGCGCCAGTGCGCTTCGTCGGTGTCGTTGACCGAGTAGCCCAGATACTTGAGCGCGGCGGCCATCAGTTCGCGTTGCGAATCGAGCACGGTCACCCGGCCCTTGATCTTCGCCAGATATTTCGGTTCGAAAATGACCGCCCAGGTGTCGGTCGGCAGCCGCAGTTCGCGCATTTTCCGTTCGTTGTAGCCGAGCAGCGTGACGGTGTAGGCGTAGGGCACCGAATAACGGTTGCCCGGATCGAAGAAGGCGTTGAGATAGGCCGGGTCGATGTTCTTCAGGTTGGGCAGCAGGCGCTTGTCGAGCGGGCGCAACTGCTGCGACCGGATCAGCGATTCGACGGCGTTGCCGGTGGGGACGATGAGGTCGTAGCCGGACGCGCCCGCCGCCAGCTTGGCGAGCATTTCCTCGTTGTCGGAGTAATAGTCCTGCACCAGCTTGCAGCGGCACGATGCCTCGAAGCGCGCGACGGTCCGGTCCGAGATGTAATTGTTCCAGTTGTACAGATGCAGCACGTCGGCGGCGTGGGCGGCGCCCGCCAGGCACAGCGCGAGGAAGACGGCGACGGCCCTCATGGCGCACCCGCGCCGAGGATGCCGCGGTGGATGCGCGTGGCGAGCACGATCAGGCTGAGAGTGAAGGCCATCAGCAGGGTGGAGACAGCGTTGACCTCGGGCGTGACCGCGATCTTGATCATCGAGTAGATCTGCAGCGGCAGCGTGGATACGCCCACGCCGACGGTGAAGAAGGTGATGACGAAGTCGTCGAGCGACAGCGCGAAGGACATCAGCGCGCCGGCCAGCACCGCCGGCAGGATGAGCGGCAGGGTTACCCGGCGGAAGGTCCGCCACGGGCTGGCGCCGAGGTCGCGCGCGGCTTCGAAGATGTTCTCGTCGAGCCCGATGAGGCTGACGCGCACGACGATGGCGACGAAGCCGATGCAGAAGGTGATGTGGGCGACGATCACCGACCACAGGCCCAGTTCCAGCCCGAACCAGGGCCGGAACACCAGGTTGAAGAACAGCAGCAGGCTGACCCCGAGCAGGATTTCCGGCATCGCCACCGGGGTGATGGTCAGGACGGGCAGGAGGCGCAGCCGGTAGCGATGGATGGCAAGCCCCGCCATGGTGCCGAGCAGCGTCGCGCCGAGGCTCGCGACGATGGCGATCAGCACCGAGTTGCGGGCGGCGGCGAGCATGGCGTCGTCGTTGAACAGCACCGCATACCAGTCGAGGGTGAATCCCACCCATTCGGCGTTGAGCCGCGAGTCGTTGAAGGAATACACCACCACGATCAGCAGCGGCAGATAGAGGAAGGCGTACACCGCCAGCGCCGCCGCCCACAGCCAGCGCGAAGGCTTACGCATGACGGCCGCTCCGCCGCCGGGCAAACCACGCGGCCAGCCCCGCGCACGCCAGCACCGCGAGCGTCAGCATGATCGACAGCGTGCTGCCGAACGGCCAGTCGCGCGTGCCGAGGAATTGTTCCTTGATGAGGTTGCCGATGAGGATGTCGCCGGTTCCGCCCAAGATTTCCGGGATGGCGAAGACGCCGAGCACGGGGATGAAGACCAGCGCCGAGCCCGAGTAGATGCCCGGCAGCGACAGCGGCCAGGTGACGCGCCAGAAACGCCGCCAGGCGCTGGCGCCGAGGTCCTGGGCGGCGTCGAGCAGCACCGGATCGTGCCGCTCCAGGTTGGCGTAGAGCGGCAGGATCATGAACGGCAGGTGCACGTACACCATGCCCACCAGCACGGCGAACGGCGAGAACAAGAGGCTGACCGGTTCGAGCCCGAGTCCGGTCAAGAGGCCGTTGAGCGCGCGTGCCACCGCCGCCTGCGGGCCGAGGATGATCATCCAGGCATAGATGCGGATGAGGAAATTGCTGGCGAAGGGCAAGATCGCCAGCAGCACCATCGGATCGCGGTAGCGCTTCGGGCTGCGCGCGATCAGCCAGGCCAGCGGGTAGGCCAGCAGGATGCAGAGCAGCGTGGTGGCGGCCGCCACGCCGAAGGACTTGACGAAGATTTCGGTGTAGATGACGTCGCTGAAGAAAAACCGGTAGGTCTCCAGCGTGAGCTGCCAGCGGCCGTCGGCGACGAGCGGCGCGAGGCCGCCGTAATCGCCGGGCAGGCGGAACGACGCCACCACCATGATCACGCTCGGCGCGACGAAGAACACCAGCAGGAAGACGGTGGGCGGCAGGCTGACCCGCCAGCGGGCAAGCCGGTTACGCATGGAGAAAGACGCCCGCGTCGTGCCGCCAGGCCACGCTGACCGCGTCGCCGGCCTCGAAGAACTGGGCGCGTCCGGGTGCCGAGTTGGGCAGCAGCGCCTCGACCGCAAGGCCGTTGGCGAGCTCGACGGTGTAGGTCGTGACGTTGCCGACGTAGATGAAACTGCGCACCTTGCCGGAGAAATGGTTTCTCAGCTCCAGATCGTGGCGCGTGCCGATGCGCACCTGCTCGGGCCGCACCGCGAACCAGCCGTGCTGGCCGGCGCGCACGCCTTCGCGCGGCGGCGCCACGATCTCGCCCAGCCCCGCGACGGCGAGACGCAGGTGGCTCGCCGCCGCTTCGACCACCGCCACGTCGAGCATGTTGGTGTTGCCGATGAAGTCGGCGACGAAGCGGTTCTGCGGGAAGCCATAAATCTTCGACGGCTCGTCGAACTGCTCGACGCGTCCGCGGTTCATCACCGCGATGCGGTGCGACAGCGCCAGCGCCTCGTCCTGGGCGTGGGTGACGAACACGAAGGTGACGCCGACCTCACGCTGCAGGTCGATGAGTTCGTGCTGCATGGCCTCGCGCAGCTTGGCGTCGAGCGCGGCCAGCGGTTCGTCCAGCAGCAGCAGGCGCGGGCGGTTCACCAGCCCCCGCGCCAGCGCCACGCGCTGCTTCTGCCCGCCGGAAAGCTCGTGCGGATACGCGGCGGCCTTGTCGTCCAGGTGCACGTCGGCGAGCGCCTCCCGGACTTGCGCCTTCACCGTGGCGGGATCCTTGCCGGACATTTGGAGCGGAAAGGCCACGTTCTGCGCCACGCTCAGGTGCGGAAACAGCGCGTAGCTCTGAAACACCGTGTGCAGCGGACGCTTCTCGGGCGGCGTGTCGGCGAGGTCGCGGCCGTCGAGCAGGATGCGTCCCGCATCCGGCAGTTCGAAGCCGGCGATCATCCTGAGCAGCGTGGTCTTGCCGCAGCCGGAAGGGCCGAGCAGGGTGACGAATTCGCCCGCCTCGATGGCCAGGCTGACGTCGTCGACGGCGACGAGATCGCCGAAGCGGCGGGTGAGGTTGCACAGTTCCAGGAGCGCCATGGTGTGGTTCAGCCCGACGGGTTAAGCCTGTCATCGCGAGGAGCGTTATTTGCCTTTGGCCGCGAGCGTAGCGCGGCGGGACGTGGCGATCCAGCGATTGCTGATTGCGCTGACATTCTGGATTGCTTCGCGTCGCTCGCAATGACGGGAATTGATTTCACGGAAGCGGGCCGACGACGAGCGGCACGATCATCTCCGCCGCGGAGAGCCCGCCGTGGATGCCGATGTGGGTGTGATGTTGCTCGCCATCGAGCCAGTCGCGCAGAATGGCCTGGCCGCGCGGGATTAGGACGAAATCGCCGAGCCGGTCGCGCAGCGCGGGATGGGCGTCGCCCGGGCCCAGCCAGCCCTGGCGCAGGATGTCCGCGCTTTCGAACAGCTGGACCCGGTCGGCCAGGTGCGCGCGGACGTAGTCCTCGAATTGCGCCTGCCGGCCGGCGCGAACGTAGGCGTAGGCCATGCGGGGTTCGCCGCACAGCGGCAGCACCAGGGTGTCGCGCAGCGCGGGATGGTCGTCCAGGTCGATGGTCGCCTCCGCCGGACTGTCGATGAAGCCATGGTCGGCGGTGACGACGATGCGGCTGCCGCTGGCGCGCGCCACCTCGATCAAAGTGGCAAAAGCCGCATCCAGCGCGGCGAAGGCGGCGGCCACCTGCGCGCTGTGGACGCCGTATTCGTGCGCCAGGCTGTCGAGTTGCGACCAGTAGGCATGGACGTAGCTGCGCGGCGCGTCGCTGCGCAGGATGCCGGCGACGACGGCGACCATCTCGTCCAGCGTGTCGTAGCCGTGCCGCTCGGCGCGGCCGGAGAGGGCGACGTTGAAGTCCGAATGGACGATGCTTTTGGGGCTGACCACGTGACAGGGCAGCGGCAGGCGGTCGAACAGGGGCGTGAGGCCGAACAGTTGCGCCGGCGTGACGCCGGCTTCGCGCAGGGCATGGTGGCCGGTGCGGACGCGGTAGGGCAACGGCGTGACGATGGCGCCGATCTCGCGGAAATACATG
>DASVPF010000123.1:0-6216 GCA_036382965.1 Thiobacillus sp. | reverse complement strand
TCCCATCCCGCCTAGCGGGATTTCAGCGCGTCGGCGGTCGTAATCCTTCAGGGCGTTCGGTTCTTCCATGTTTCGTGTCTCTGTCCTTGCCGGCTTCAACGGGCGTGTCGGGCAGGTCGAGCGCACGCGCGGTATGGACTTGCAGGGCGATCAGTTCACCTTCGTGCAGGGCGAAGGTGTCGGGCAGGACGGCAGACGTGCGGGCGAGATTCATGGGGCACACGGGAGCATGCAGGAAGCCTGATTATGCCAGCTTCAATTTTCACCCAGGCGCAACAACCCGGTTTGATGGCGGGAAGTCTTCCCGCTGCGGAACGCCTCCCCGATTTCGCAGTCGTGTATGCAAGGACGAGAGAATCCAAATTTTTGGCGGATGCCGGTCACAGAACGAACAAGCCCGTGAAGCCAACATACAATCGCCCGAACTGTTCCATTCGCGCCCATCCACTTCCGCCCCCCGTTTCATGAACGCAGCCCCGATTGCCCGCTCCCTGTTCATGCTCGCCGGACTCGTCCTGACGGGGTGCGCCACGGTGGGCCCGGATTACCGCACGCCGATGCCAGCCGTGCCGGCAGGCTGGAACCGCATCGATGCGGCGGCCTCCCCTGTCATCTTCGCCGCCGTGCCCGGCGACCTGAGCCCGTGGTGGCAGCGCTTGAACGACCCGCTGCTGTCCCAACTGGTGGACGAGGCGCTGCTGGCGAGCCCCGACCTGCACCTCGCGCAGGCCCGGCTGCGCGAAGCGCGCGCCCGCCGCGAAGTAGCCGCCGCCGGCCGCTTCCCGAGCGTGACCGCGTCCGGCACCGCCAGCCGCAGCCGGTCGAGCGAGGAACTTGGCAGCGGCGCCACGCGCAATCTGTTCAGCGCCGGCTTCGACGCCAGCTGGGAACTCGACGTGTTCGGCGGCGTGCGGCGCGGCGTCGAGGCGGCTGAGGCCGACCTCGCATCGTCCGGGGCAAGCCTGGACAATGCGCGCGTGTCGCTGGTGGCAGAAGTGGCGCTGAACTATGTTGACGTGCGCGCCTTCCAGATCCGCCTCGGCATCGCCCGCGACAACCTCGACACGCAATCCGAGACGCTGCAACTCACCGAGTGGCGCGCGCAAGCAGGTTTGGTGAGCAGCCAGGACGTGGAACAGGCACGCAGCAACCGGGAGCAGACCCGCGCGCAGATTCCCAGCCTGGAAACCAGCCTTGCCGAGGCGGAGCATCGACTCGACATCCTGCTCGGCCAAGCGCCGGGGACGCTGCACGCGCGCCTCGCCGCAGCCGGCGGCCTGCCGGCCGTGCCTGCCCAGATCGCCGTCGGCATTCCAGCCCATGCCCTGCGCCAGCGTCCCGACGTACGCGCAGCCGAACGCAAGCTGGCGGCGGAGACCGCTCGTGTGGGCGTCGCCAAAGCGGCGCGCTATCCAGCCTTCAATCTGTCGGGCTCGATCGGCGTCGATGCGCTGACTCTGGGCGCGCTCAACCACGGCGGCGCCGCCACGTCGTCGTTGCTCGCCGGCGTCACCGCCCCGATCTTCGACGCCGGGCGCTTGCGCAGCCAGGTGGACATCCAGGAGGCGGTGCGCGAGCAGGCGCAGGTGAGCTACGAACAGAGCGTGCTCAGTGCGCTGCAGGACGTGGAAAACGCGCTGGTCGCGCTTGCCCGCAGCCGCGAACGCGAGCAGGCGCTGGCGAATGCCGATGAGGCAGCGCGCAACGCGGCGTTGCTGGCGCGGCAGCGTTACAGTGCCGGCCTCATCGATTTCCAGTCGGTACTCGACACCGAACGCAGCGTGCTGTCCGTGGCGGACAGCCTCGCCAGCACCCGCGCCGACGGCGTGCTGGCGCTCATCAGTTTGTACAAGGCGTTGGGCGGCGGCTGGTCGCCCCAGGCCGCAACCCCTCCGGCCGGCAAGGACGTTCCATGAATACCCCCGACACCCCGCAAGCCAATTCCAACGCAGGTCTGAGCAAACTGCTCGATCCGCGCTCCGGCGGACTGTTCGCGCGCCGCAGGGGGTGGCTAGCCGCTGCCATGGTGCTGCTGTTGCTCGGTGCGTGGCTGCTGTTTTTCCGATCTGGCGAGGAGGCGGCTGCGCCCCGATACAAAACCGAGCCCGCCGCCATCGGCCCCCTGGTGGTCAAGGTTTCCGCCACCGGCAACCTGCAGCCCACCAACCAGGTGGACGTCGGCAGCGAATTGTCCGGCATCGTCGACCAAGTGTACGTCGACGACAACGACCAGGTGAAGAAGGGCGAGGCGTTGGCGCGGCTGGACTTGTCCAAGCTGCAGGATGCGGTGGCAAAGTCGCGCGCCAGCCTGGCCGTAGCTGAGGCGCAGGTGCTGCAGGCGCAGGCTACGGTAGCGGAAACGCGCGCCGCGCTGGCGCGCTTTCGGCAGGTGGCGAAACTGTCCGGCGGCAAGGTGCCGTCGCAAAGCGAAATGGACACCGCGGAGGCGAACCTAAAACGTGCCGAGGCCAACGAAGCCAGCACCCGCGCGAGCATCATCCAGGCGCGCGCTAACCTGCAATCGGACGTGACCAACCTGACCAAGGCCACTATCCGTTCGTCCATCGACGGCGTGGTGCTGGCCAGAAAAGTCGAGCCGGGCCAGACCGTGGCCGCCTCCTTCCAGGCGCCGGTGCTGTTCACGCTGGCCGAGGACCTGGCGAAGATGGAACTGCAGGTGGATGTCGACGAAGCCGACGTCGGCCAGGTGAAGAAGGGGCAGAAGGCGACCTTCAGTGTCGACGCCTGGCCCGGCCGCCAGTACGCCGCCGTCATCACCCGCGTGGGCTACGGCTCCCAGGTCAAGGACGGCGTGGTGTCCTACCGTGCCGTGCTCGAAGTGGGCAACGACGACCTCAGTTTGCGTCCCGGCATGACCGGCACCGCCGAGATCACCACCCTGACGCGCGACAAGGCCCTGCTGGTGCCGAATGCCGCGCTGCGCTTCACGCCTGCGGCCCCGGCCGGCGCGAAGAAGCCGTCGCGCAGCAGCCTGATGAGCTTCCTGATACCGCGCCCGGCCCGGCCGACGCCGAAGAGCCAGCCGCTCAAGGCCGGCGCGACGCGGGTCTGGGTGCTGCGCGACGGTCAGGCCGTGGCCGTCGCGGTCAAGACCGGCGCCAGCAACGGCCGGGTGACCGAGATCACGGGGGGGGACCTCAAGGCCGGCATGGACGTCATCACCGAGGCCCAGGGGGCCCAGCCATGAGCGAGGCGGCACCACTGATCCGGCTGTCCGGCGTCACCAAGACTTACGGCCGCGGGCAGGCTGCGTTCCAGGCGCTGAAGGGCATCGACCTCGCCATCGGGGGCGGCGATTTCGTCGCCATCATGGGGCCCAGCGGCTCCGGCAAGTCCACCGCGATGAACATCCTCGGCTGCCTCGACACGCCCACCAGCGGCAGCTACGAATTCGAGGGCGTGCAGGTCGAGCAATTGTCGCGCAACCAGCGCGCCCTGCTGCGGCGCAATTACCTCGGCTTCGTGTTCCAGGGTTTCAACCTGCTGGCGCGCACCACTGCGCTGGAGAACGTCGAACTGCCGCTGATCTACCGCGGCGAACCGGCGGTCCAGCGCCATGCTGCGGCGCGCGCCGCGCTGGAGCAGGTGGGCCTGGCCGGCTGGGAACACCATACTCCGGCCGAACTGTCCGGCGGGCAGCAGCAGCGTGTCGCCATCGCGCGCGCCATCGTCACGCGGCCCGCCGTGTTGCTGGCCGACGAGCCTACCGGCAACCTCGATAGCCGCACCGGCGAGGAAATCCTGGAACTGATCGGCGCGCTCAACCGCGATAAGGGCATTACCGTGCTCATGGTCACCCACGAGCCCGACATGGCCGCGCATGCGAAACGCGTGGTCCGCTTCATCGACGGCCGGGTCGAAAGCGATCAGCGCAACGGGGAGACCGCCTGATGTTGTGGAACACGCTGCTGCTCGCGCTGCGCGCCATCCGGCGCAACCTGATGCGCTCCTTCCTCACCATCCTCGGCATCGTCATCGGCGTGGCCGCGGTCATCACCATGGTCACCCTCGGCAACGGCGCCACCCGATCGGTATCCGACCAGATTGCCAGCATGGGCAGCAACCTGCTGCTGCTGCGCCCCGGCCAGCGTTTCGGTCCCGGTGCCGAGGTGGCGCCCAACTTCAAGATCGCCGACGTCGAGGCCATACGCAATCAGATCACCGCGGTAGAAGCGGTCGCGCCGGTCGTCAGCACCACGGCCACCGCCGTCTACCAGGCGCGCAACTGGTCGACCGTCGTCACCGGCAGCAGCAACGACTACTTCCGCGCGGGCAACTGGGAACTCGCCGCCGGCCGCAGCTTCAGCGAAACTGAGGAACGCGCCGGCAAGGCGGTATGCGTGATCGGTGCAACCGTGCGCGACAAGCTGTTCGACCGGCAGAACCCGGTGGGCAGCGAAATCCGCATCAAGCAGTTCGCCTGCGAGGTGATCGGCCTGCTCAAGGCCAAGGGGCAGTCGGCCATGGGTTCGGACCAGGACGACACTGTGGTGATGCCGCTGCGCACCGTGCAGCGGCGCCTTACCGGCAGCCAGGACGTCAACCGGATGAGCGTCTCGGTGAAGGCGGGCGCCTCCATCGACGCGGTCAGGGACCAGCTCACCCTGCTGCTGCGCGAGCGGCGCAAGCTCGGCGAGAACGAGGAAGATGATTTCCGCGTCCTCGACACGCGGCAGATCGCCGAGACCCTCACCGGCACCACGAAGATCCTCACCATGCTGCTTGGCGCGGTGGCGGCGGTGAGCCTGCTGGTGGGCGGCATCGGCATCATGAACATCATGCTGGTGTCGGTCACCGAGCGCACCCGCGAAATCGGCATCCGCCTCGCCATCGGCGCGCTGGAAAGGGAAGTGCTGCTGCAGTTCCTGATCGAGGCGGTGGTGCTGTCGAGTCTCGGTGGCCTCATCGGCATCGCGCTCGCCACCGGCGCCTCCATCGGTCTCGCCGGGCTGATGGACATTCCCTACCTGTTCGACCCCGGCATCAACCTGCTGTCCTTTTTCTTTTCCGCCGCCATCGGCGTGATCTTCGGCTACTTCCCGGCGCGCCGCGCCGCCGGCCTCAACCCGATCGACGCCCTGCGCCACGAATAACCATCGCAGGGTTGCGCGCCCGGCGGGCGGCCGGCGATGGCCGAATCGAAAAGGGCGGAAAAATGACGGATTGACACTAAAATGTCATCCATTCAGACAACAATGGCGCACCGGGGATCACCCGAATAATCCTGCGCCCCACCTGACATGCTCTACATCGACCTCTTCAAATCGCTCGAACGCGCCCGCTGGAACATGGAAACCGACATTCCGTGGGACCGGTTCGACGCCGGCAAACTCTCCCACGAGCAGGCGCTGACCATCAAGATGAACGCCATCACCGAGTGGGCGGCATTGCCCGCGACCGAGATGTTCCTGCGCGACTTCGTGCACGACAGCGACTTCTCCGCCTTCATGTCGATCTGGTTCTACGAAGAGCAGAAGCACTCGCTGGTGCTGATGGAATACCTGCGCCGCTTCAAGCCCGAACTCGCGCCGACCGAGGACGAGCTGCACGCCATCCGCTTCCCGTTCGACCCGGCGCCGCCGATGGAAACGCTGATGCTGCATTTCTGCGGCGAAGTGCGCCTCACCCAGTGGTACAAGTGCGCCTCCGAATGGCACACCGAGCCGGTGATCAAGCACATCTACGAAACCATCTCACGCGACGAAGGCCGCCACGGCGGCGCCTACCTGCAATACATGAAGCGCGCGCTGAAGGAGGGCGGCCCGAACGTCGCCGCCGCCTTCGCCAAGATCGGCTTCCTCATGGCGTCGAGCCAGCGCTCCGACAAGGCGCTTCACCCCACCAACCTACACGTCAACGAGACTCTCTTCCCCAACGACACCATCCAGTCGCGCCTGCCCAACCCGGAATGGCTGGAGCACTGGCTCGACGAGCAGATCCGCTTCGACGAAACCTGGGAAAACAAGGTCGTCGGCGGCATCCTGCGCAACCTGTCCAACCTCCTGGGGCAAACCTTCGAGAACGTGCGCGATCTCAACAAGTATCGCAAGCAGGCGCTGGCGGCGGCTTGACGCCAACATGCGAAGCAAAAAGGCCAGCCGGTGATGCTGGCTTTTTTTACGTGTATAGAGGTTGGGTTTTTGCAAGCACAAAGAAAGGCGGGGGCGGAGGGGAAGGTGGTCGCGAAGAAAGTGG
>DASVPF010000122.1:0-4943 GCA_036382965.1 Thiobacillus sp. | reverse complement strand
GCACAGTTGCAGGGGCAGATTTATCTGGGATCGGAAGCCTTCGTCAAGAAGATGCAGGCGCAAATCGAGAAGAAGCCGGCACTGGATGAAATCCCGCGTGCCCAGCGGCGTACGCTGACTCGCCCTCTGGCAGACTTCGATCGGCGCTACGACCGCAACGAGGCGATCGCGCGGGCGTATCTGTCGGGGCAGCACACGATGGCCGCGATAGCCGGGCACTTCGGCGTTCACTATACGACAGTGAGCAGACTGGTCAGGGCGTATGAAGAGTCGGCGAAAAGGTAGCTATTCTGCTGTTTGACCCGTCATCCGTGCGGCGGCAGAATGAAAGCGCCTTTATTGTCGGGAGCAGCACCATGCTGAACCTGAGTACATTCTGTGTTATCACATCGTGCCGTCCGGTGAAGCGTGGGTGACCCGCGTCTGGCACAGCAGGGAATATCGCCCAACTTAATACCATGGCTGGCTGCGTCATTGAGCCGTCAACGGGGATGGAGTAGAATCCGCCATCACCCGCCCCTGCTCATAACATGACGAAGTACGTATTTGTCACTGGTGGGGTGGTTTCTTCCCTCGGGAAAGGGATCGCCTCCGCTTCACTTGCCGCGCTGCTCGAATCGCGCGGTATCCGTGTCACCCTGTTAAAGCTCGATCCGTACATCAACGTCGATCCCGGCACCATGAGCCCGTTCCAGCACGGCGAGGTGTTCGTCACCGACGACGGCGCAGAGACCGACCTCGATCTGGGCCATTACGAGCGCTTCTCCAGCGCGCGCATGAGCAAGCGCAACAACTTCACCACCGGGCAGATCTACAAGTCGGTGATCGACAAGGAGCGCCGCGGCGACTATCTCGGCGGCACGGTGCAGGTCATTCCTCACATCACCGACGAAATCAAGCGCTCGATCCGTGAAGGCGCCGACGGCGCCGACGTCGCGCTGGTCGAGATCGGCGGCACCGTGGGCGACATCGAATCGCTTCCCTTTCTCGAAGCGATCCGCCAGATGGGCTTCGAGGATGGCCCGGAAAACACCTGCTTCATCCACCTGACGCTGTTGCCCTACATCGCGACCGCAGGCGAACTGAAGACCAAGCCGACCCAGCATTCGGTCAAGGAACTGCGCGAGATCGGCATCCAGCCCGACATCCTCTTGTGCCGTGCCGACCGCGAGATTCCGCTGGACGAACGGCGCAAGATCGCGCTCTTCACCAACGTGCGTCCGGAAGCCGTGATCGAGGTGCTGGACGCCGATTCGATCTACAAGATCCCGGCGATGCTGCACGAGCAGATGCTCGACGAGATCGTCTGTCACAAGCTCAACATCCTGGCGCGCGCCGCCGATCTCACCGTCTGGAAAGACCTGGTGCATGCGCTGGAGCATCCCGAACACGAAGTCAATATCGCCTTCGTCGGCAAGTACGTCGATCTGACCGAGTCCTACAAATCGCTGTCCGAGGCGATGATCCATGCCGGCATGCACACCCGGAGCCGGGTCAGGATCCAGTACATCGATTCCGAACAGCTCGAGAAAGCCGGCATCGACTGCCTGAAGGACAAGGACGCGATCCTGGTGCCGGGCGGCTTCGGCAAGCGCGGCGTCGAAGGCAAGATCGCGGCCATCCGCTACGCCCGCGAAAACAGGGTGCCGTATCTCGGCATCTGCCTCGGCATGCAGCTCGCCGTGGTCGAATTCGCACGCGATGTCGCCGGCATGGCGGATGCGCAATCGACCGAATTCGATCCGGCGACCACGCATCCGGTGATCGGCCTCATCACCGAATGGCTGGATCGCACCGGCCAGGTCGAAAAACGCAGCGAGCAATCGGATCTGGGCGGCACCATGCGTCTCGGTGCCCAGCCCTGTGATCTGAAGGACGGCACGCTGGCGCGCCAGGTGTACGGCGCGGCGAGCATCACCGAACGTCACCGCCACCGCTACGAAGTCAACAACGTTCTGCTGACCGAACTCGAAGCCCGTGGCCTGGTGGTGGCCGGGCGCGCGCCGGGCACCGACCTGTGCGAAATGGTCGAACTGCCGGCGGCGGTGCATCCCTGGTTCGTCGGTTGCCAGTTCCATCCCGAATTCACCAGCAACCCGCGCAACGGCCATCCGCTGTTCATCGCCTTCGTCAAGGCGGCGCTGGCGCACCAGCAGGAGGCGCGCGCATGAAACTTTGCGACTTCGAAGTTGGAATTGATCAGCCGCTGTTCCTGATCTCCGGCCCCTGCGTGATCGAATCCGAGCAGCTGGCGATGGACACCGCCGGCCAGCTCAAGGAAATGTGCGCGGCGCTGAATATCCCCTTCATCTACAAATCCTCGTTCGACAAGGCCAACCGCTCGTCGACCCAGTCCTTCCGTGGACTCGGTCTGGAAGAAGGCTTGCGCATCCTGTCGGAAGTGAAGGCCAGGATCGGCGTGCCGGTGCTGACCGACGTGCACGAGGACACCCCGCTGAACGAAGTCGCGGCCGTGGTCGACGTGCTGCAGACGCCGGCCTTCCTGTGCCGCCAGACCAACTTCATCCAGAACGTCGCGCGCACCGGACGTCCGGTCAACATCAAGAAGGGCCAGTTCCTCGCGCCGTGGGACATGCAGAACGTGGTCGACAAGGCGCGCGCGGTCGGCAACGAGCAGATCATGGTGTGCGAGCGCGGCGTTTCCTTCGGCTACAACACGCTGGTGTCCGACATGCGCGGCCTGGCGATCATGCGCAGCACCGGCTGCCCGGTGGTGTTCGACGCCACGCATTCGGTGCAGCAGCCGGGCGGGCAGGGCACGTCGAGCGGCGGCCAGCGCGAATTCGTGCCGGTGCTGGCGCGCGCCGCGGTGGCGAGCGGCGTGGCAGGTGTGTTCGCGGAGACGCATCCGAACCCGGAAAAAGCGCTGTCCGACGGTCCCAATGCATGGCCGCTCGGCATGTTGAAAGAACTGCTGGAAACGCTGAAGGAAATCGACGCGCTGGTGAAACAGCGCGGGTTTATCGAACACAAGTTGATGAAAACATGATCCGCGAAGGGCGCGAAATACGCGAAGAAAAACTTCGTGTTCCTTCGCGTCCTTCGCGGATAAAACTGAAAATGAAGGAAAGCAATTGAGCGCCATTATCGATGTCATCGCCCGGGAAATTCTCGACTCCCGCGGCAATCCCACTGTTGAAGCCGACGTGCTGCTGGAGTCCGGCGTGCTGGGCCGCGCGGCCGTGCCGTCGGGTGCCTCGACCGGCAGCCGCGAGGCGATCGAACTGCGCGACGGCGACACGTCGCGCTACCTCGGCAAGGGCGTGCTGAACGCCGTCGAACACGTCAACACCGAAATCTGCGAAGCGATCATCGGGCTGGACGTCGAAGACCAGGCCTTCATCGACCGCACCATGATCGAACTCGACGGCACCGAGAACAAATCGCGCCTCGGCGCCAATGCGATCCTGGCGGTGTCGATGGCGTGCGCGCGCGCGGCGGCCGAGCAGGCCGGACTGCCGCTCTACCGCTATCTTGGCGGCGCGGCGCCGATGCGGCTGCCGGTGCCGATGATGAACATCATCAACGGCGGCGCGCATGCCAACAACAACATCGACATGCAGGAATTCATGATCATTCCGGTGGGCGCGCCGAGCTTCCGCGAAGCGCTGCGCTACGGCGCCGAGGTCTTCCATGCGCTGAAAAAGCTGCTCGACGCTGCCGGCATGGCGACGACCGTCGGCGACGAAGGCGGCTTCGCGCCCAATCTGGAATCGCACGAAGCGGCGCTGAAGCTGATCGTGCAGGCGATCGAGAAGGCCGGCCTGCAACCCGGCATCGACGTCGCCATCGGCGTCGATTGCGCCGCGTCCGAGTTCTACAAGGACGGTCTCTACCACATCGATTCCGAGGGTCTGAAGCTTTCCTCCGCCAAGCTTGCCGATTACCTGGCGTCGTGGTGCGACAAGTACCCCATCATCAGCATCGAGGATGGCATGGCCGAAGGCGACTGGGACGGCTGGAAAATCCTCACCGACAAACTCGGCAAGCGTATCCAACTGGTGGGTGACGACCTCTTCGTCACCAATACGAAAATTCTGAAAGAAGGCATCGAGAAGGGCATCACCAACTCCATCCTGATCAAGGTCAACCAGATCGGCACGCTGTCGGAAACCTTCCAGGCGATCGAGATGGCCAAGCAGGCCGGCTACACCTCGGTGATCTCGCACCGCTCGGGCGAGACCGAGGACACCACGATTGCCGATCTGGCGGTGGCGACCAACGTGGGCCAGATCAAGACCGGCTCGCTGTCGCGTTCCGACCGCATGGCCAAGTACAACCAGCTGTTGCGCATCGAAGAAGAACTCGGCGACACGGCGAGCTACCCCGGACGCGATGCGTTCCGCCACCACGATTAAGCTCGGCGCGGCTGACTCCCACGCGCTGGTCGCGCGCCTGCGCCGCAACGGGCTGACCCTGGTGCTGGCCGTTGCGATTATCCTGCTGCAATATCCTTTGTGGCTGGGCGAGGGCGGCTGGTTGAAGGTGCGTGAGGGTGCGCGCAAGATCGACATCCAGCAGGCGCTGAATCGGCGCCTGCAAACCCGTAATGCAGGCTTGCAGGCCGAGCTCGGCGACCTCAAGCAGGGGCGCGACGCCATCGAGGAGCGCGCGCGCAATGAACTGGGCATGATTGCGCCGGATGAATGGTTCGTCCGCGTCGTGCCTGCGCATTCCGTTCAGGCGGGAAAAAAGAATGAGTGACTTGCAGATCGGACTGTTGGTTGTCGGTGCGGCCATTGTGGTGGCCGTGGTGCTGTACAACTGGATTCAGGAGCGGCGTTTCCGGAGGCACGCGGATGCCGCCTTCCAGACACCGATGGCCGATGTGCTGATGCAGCCAGGTATCGGGCCGCGCGAGACGTACAAGCGGGTCGAGCCGGCATTGCGGGAACCGGTCTTCGATGCGGGCAGAGTGGGCG
>DASVPF010000121.1:0-7077 GCA_036382965.1 Thiobacillus sp. | reverse complement strand
GCTGCCGCGCGAAATCCACAACCTGCTCGACCTTGGTATGCGCGATATCCCTGGGAAACACCCCGCACACACCCACACCCTCAGTATGCACTTTGAGCATGATTTGTGTAGCCCGTTCTTGGTCGATGCCGAAAAACTTCTTCAGGACATGCACCACGAATTCCATCGGGGTGTAGTCGTCGTTCAACAGCAAAACCTTGTACAAGGGCGGCGGCTTCACCTTCGCCGCAGCCGGTTCCAGTAGGGTAGTGCTTTCTCGCTTGGTTGCCATAGCCGGAATAAGCCTGGATTACTGGCTTTATTTTGATGTGATGTGGGGAATTTTCAAGCCCATGGGGAATAGGGCCAAAGTATCGCACGGGAATGCGAGGGGGATGGCGGAGAGGGTGGGATTCGAACCCACGGTAGGCTTGCACCTACGCCTGATTTCGAGTCAGGTACATTCGACCACTCTGCCACCTCTCCGGCGGCGCGTATTGTAACCGAGGTCGTCGGGGCGCGCGCCTTGCTGGACGAAATTTTCGTAGTGGGTCAGACTGTCTTCATGCCCATCACAAAAAAAATGGCTGATTTCGGAAGATGGACTGCACTGACATTGACTCTGGTGATGCTGGCCTGCAGCCAGCCTGTGCCGCCGCCCGAAACCAGCGGCGTGCTGCGGGTCGGAACGCGCAACAGCCCGGCCACCTATTACATCGCCCCCAACGGCGAGCCTGCCGGATTCGAACACGATTTGCTTCAGGCCTTCAGCCTGTCGCAGCACTGGTCGCTCAACTGGATTGAAAAAGACCGCCCCGAGGCCCTGTTCGAACTGCTCGACAGCCGGCA
The DNA here is from genome assembly GCA_036382965.1 of Thiobacillus sp. GTDB lineage: Bacteria > Pseudomonadota > Gammaproteobacteria > Burkholderiales > Thiobacillaceae > Thiobacillus. The sequence continues at coordinate 6,249 of DASVPF010000121.1, read as the reverse complement.
GATTCACCTTGCAGCGGCAGCCTTGCCGCAGACCGTGGTCAAGGACCGCCACCTCATCGCCGGTCCGGTGCTGTTCGAAACGCCGGTCCGTATCGTGTACCGCACCAGCGACAGGGCGCCGCGCGACATCGCCGAACTATCGGGCAAGAAACTGGCGCTGATTACCGGCTCCGGCCACACGCCCATGCTGGCGCGCCTGAAGCGCAAGGTTCCCAAGCTGACCTGGACCACACTGGACAATGTCTGGCCGGAGGAACTGCTGGCACAGCTGCAGGCCGGGAAATACGACGCGGTCGTCATCGACGGCATGGATTTCGATCCCATGCGTAATTTCTATCCCGAACTGGCGGTGGCGTTCAACCTCCCCGACACGCACAAGATCGTATGGACCCTGCCGCGGCACAGCTCGCAGGCGCTGCAGAATGCGCTGGCCCGTTTCGTCGAGCAGGCGCAACAGGACGGCACCCTCAAGCGAATTTACGAGCGGTACTTCGGCCACGTCACCCGCCTGGACAGCACCGACATCCTCGGCATCCTGCAGCGCCGCCCGCAACGCCTGCCCGAACTGCGCCGGTATTTTCACGAGGCGCAGACGCTCACCGGCATCGACTGGCGCCTGCTGGCTGCGATCGCCTATCAGGAATCGCAGTGGGATCCGGTCGCCACCTCGCCGACGGGCGTGCGCGGTTTGATGATGCTGACCGCCGAAACGGCCGACCGCATGGGAATCGGCAATCGGCTCAACGCGCGCCAGAGCGCGCTGGGCGGCGCGCGTTACCTGGCCATGCTGAAGGACGCCCTGCCGGCCCGCATTCCCGAGCCCGACCGCACCTGGCTGGCGCTGGCCGCCTACAACCAGGGGCAGGCGCACCTGGAAGACGCGCGCCGCATCGCCCAGGCACGCGGCGGTAACCCGGACAGCTGGGCCGACGTGAAGGAAGCCCTGCCTTATTTAAGCCGCGGCAGTTATGCCAAGGTGATGAAATACGGCTACGCGCACGGCCAGGAGGCGCTGCGGCTGACCGAGAACATCCGCAACTACTACGACATCCTGATGCGGCTGGAGCCGGAATACAATCCGCTGCTCAATCTGGGACGCGGCGCGGAGAGTCTGGCCGCGCCGGGTTGATCCGAAGGGTTCCGACTCAAGCGGCCGTCAGCCGCGCCAAGCTCTCTCATGCGGCCGTCAGCCGCTCCAGCCCGCCCATCCACGGACGCAGCACCTCCGGCACAGTCACGCTGCCGTCGGCGTTCTGGTAGTTTTGGCTACGGCCGCGCTACGCGCTTAACTTACTATGCAAGTTAGCCTGCGCCGAAACTATCAGCGCGCAGGCTCGATTAACTCCACGCCTCCCATGTAGGGAACCAGCGTTGCGGGAATCTCTACCCCGCCATCAGCGCGCTGATAGTTTTCCAGGATCGCCACCAGCGTGCGCCCCACCGCCAGCCCGGAACCGTTCAGCGTGTGCAGCAGTTCCGGCTTGCCCTGCCCCGTCTTGAAACGCGCCTGCATGCGGCGCGCCTGGAAAGCCTCGAAGTTGGAGCACGAGGAAATCTCGCGGTAGGTGTTTTGCGCCGGCAGCCACACTTCGAGGTCGTAGGTCTTGGCCGACGAAAAGCCCATGTCGCCGGAACACAGCAGCATCTTGCGGTACGGCAGGCCGAGCTTCTGCAGGATCGCCTCGGCGTTCGCCGTCAGCGCCTCCAGCGCGGCGTAGGAATCCTCGGGCTTCACCATCTGCACCAGTTCCACCTTGTCGAACTGGTGCTGGCGAATCATGCCGCGCGTGTCGCGCCCATAGGAGCCGGCTTCTGAACGGAAGCACGGCGTGTGCGCGACGAATTTCAGCGGCAGCGCTTCGGCGGCGACGATCTCGTCGCGCAGCAGATTGGTCACCGGGACTTCGGCGGTGGGGATGAGGTAGAGCTTGTCGGCGTCCGTGCGTGGAACGTGGAACAAATCTTCCTCGAACTTCGGCAGCTGTCCGGTGCCGCGCATCGAATCGGCATTCACCAGATACGGCACATAGACTTCGGTGTAGCCGTGTTCCGTCGTGTGCACGTCGAGCATGAACTGGGCGAGCGCGCGGTGCAGGCGTGCCAGCGGCCCCTTCATCACGGAGAAGCGGCTGCCGGTGATTTTCACTGCGGCGGCGAAGTCGAGCTGCCCCAGACTTTCGCCAATATCGACATGGTCTCGCACCGCGAAATCAAAGGTCTTCGGTGTGCCCCAGCGGCTCACCTCGACGTTGGCGGTTTCGTCCTGGCCGATCGCCACCGATTCGTGCGGCAGGTTGGGCACACCCATCAGGAAATCGTTGAGCTCGGTCTGCAGTTCGGACAAGCGCGCTTCCAGGCGCTTCTGTTCATCGCCCAGCCCCGCTACCTCGGCCATCACCGCCGCGGTGTCCTCGCCCTTGCCTTTCATCATGCCGATCTGCTTGGACAGGGCATTGCGGCGGCTCTGGGCGTCCTGGGTGCGGGTCTGGATCGTCTTGCGTTCGGCTTCCAGCGTTTCGAAGCGCGCCGTGTCGAAGGCAAAACCGCGCGCGGCCAAACGCTCGGCGATGAGGGCTGCGTCTTTGCGCAGCAACTGGATATCAAGCATGGGAAGTTTGGGAAGGCGCCAAAAGCGCCATTTTCGCCGATCGCCGGCGTATCCGGCTAGGGGCGACTTGAATTTAAGCCGCTTCGACCATCCCCACCGCCTCGTCCACGTCGACCGCGACGATGCGCGACACGCCCTGTTCCTGCATGGTGACGCCGGCCAGGTGCTGCGCCATTTCCATGGTGACGCGGTTGTGGGTGATGAAGAGGAACTGGGTATGGCCGGACATCGCCTTGACCAGGTTGCAGTAGCGCTCGGTGTTGGCGTCGTCGAGCGGCGCATCGACCTCGTCCAAGAGGCAGAACGGCGCCGGGTTTAGCTTGAACATGGCGAACACCAGCGACAGCGCGGTGAGCGTTTTCTCGCCGCCGGACAGCAGGTGAATCGACGCGTTTTTCTTGCCGGGCGGCTGGGCGAACACCTGCACCCCGGCGTCGAGCAGTTCGTCGCCGGTGAGGATGAGCCGCGCCTGGCCGCCGCCGAACAGCTTCGGGAACAGTTCGCCCATATGCCGGTTGACGGTGTCGAAGGTGTCCTTCAGCCGCGCGCGTGATTCCTGGTCGATGCGGCGGATCGCGTCTTCCAGCGTGGTGACGGCTTCCAGCAGGTCGGCGCACTGGGCGGCGAGGTACTCGGCGCGCTCCTGGGCCTGGGTCAGTTCGTCCAGCGCGGCGAGGTTGACCGCACCCAACGCGGCGATCTCGTTCTGCAGGCGGCTGATGTCGGCCTGCAGCTGGCTGGGCTTGGGACTGTCGGCGAGGCCCGATTCGAGGCTGGCCTCGTCGGCCGCCGCCTCGCGCAGTTGCAGCTCGAACTGCGACTGCATCAGCATGGCTTCCTGATCCTTGAGCTTCAGCTGCTCGATGGCGCGGCGCAAGGGATCGAGCCCCTGCTCGCAGGCCATGCGCGCTTCGTCGTGGCTGCGCAGTTGGGTGGTCAAGCCTTCCAGCGCGTCGCGCGCGGCGGCGAGCGCGGTTTCGGTGTCGGTGCGCGCGGTCAGCGCGAGTTGCAGTTCGGCGTCGAGCGCGTCGGCAGGGAGGCGAGCCAGCTCGTCGCGCGCCTGCGTGAGACGGGTCTCGTCGTCGGCGATTTCCTGCTCGATGCGCGCCAGCGTCTCGCTGAGTTCCCTGATCTTGTTGGTGCAGGTGGTCAGCGCAAAGCCGGCTTCCTGGTGGCGCCGCTCGGCGGCGCGCTGCAGCTCGCGCGCCTCGAACACGGCGCGGTCGGCCTGGTCGCGCTGCTGGCGCGCGGCGTACAACGCCTCGCGGGCGGTGTCGCCCTGCGCGCGGTAGTCCTTGAGGCGCGTTTCCACGGATTCCAGCGTGGCGCGTTCGGCGGTGAGCTGGCGGGTGACTTCGTCGAGTTCCTGCGCGATCTGCGCTGCGCGGCTCTGCACCCGTTCCACCGCCTGCTGCAAACGTAGCAGCTCCATCTGCGCGGTGTGGTGACGGCTCTGCGTCTGGCCGGTCTGCGCGCGCAGCGCCTGGATCTCGCGCTGGCGCTCCATGTAGCGTTGCTGGGTCTGGGCGTGGGCGGCTTCGAGCCGCGCCACCTCTTCGCGCAGGCACGCCGCGTCCGCCGTCAGCCGTTCGAGTTCGCGGCCGCGCGCGAGGATGCCTTCGACCGCGGTGTGCGGGCCATGGAAAGTGACGCTGTGGCGGGTGAACAGGTGGCCTTGCGGGGTGACCACGCATTCGCCCGTGTGCAGGCTGGTGCAGCGCGTCTGCGCGGCGTCCGCGTCGTCGGCCCAGTACACGCCGGCGAGCCAGTCGGCGAGCGCCGCCTGGGCGGCACCGTCGTCGCTGGCGATCTTGCTCGCCAGCAGTTCCGGCGAGTTCAAGGCCGCAGCGCCATCCCCGGCCCACACCGTGAACCGCGCCGGCGGCGCCTCGGCAAACCAGCCGGGCTGGGTGTCGGCCGCCACCGCCTGCAGGCGTTCGCGCAGCACCGCCTCGACCGCGGCTTCCCAGCCCGGGGCGACGGAGAGCTTTTCCCACAGGCGCGGCGCGGCCTCGAGATTGTGCTGACGCAGCCAGGCGCCGAGCTTCTCGTCGGCCTTGAGGCTTTCCTGCAGCTTTTTCAGCGCGGCGAGTTCGGCTTCGGTCTGGTGCAGCGACTTGCGCGCGGTCTCGAGTTCGCGCGTGTCCTGCGCGCGTGCGGCGTCGAGTTCGGGCAGCGCGGTCTCGGCTTCCTTGAGACCGGCCTGTGCCGTCGTCAAGATTTGCGCCAGGTCCTCGACCTCGACCTGCTTCTGGGCGAGGCCGGCGGCATCGGGACGCGGCAGTTGCGCCTGCTCCTGCGCGAGCCTCTGCTTACGCGTGTCGAGCTGTTCGATCTGGCGGCGGGTGTGGCCGAGGCTGTTCTCGTCGACCTGGCGCGATTGATCCAGTTGCGACACCACGCGCTGCGCCTCGCCCACGCCCTGCTGCGCCTCGCGCAGCGCGGCTTCCTTCTGCGGCAGCGTGCTGTCGGTGGCCTGGCGCGCGGCGGCTTCGGCATCAACCACTGCGGCCTGCAGCCCGGGCTGCTGCGCATTCACCTCGTTCAGCGCTTCCTGCGTGGTGGTGCGGCGCACCTGCTGCGATTCCATGCGCGCGGAAAGATCCTGTACCTGTCGATAGAGCCGGTCGCGGGTGGCGTTCTGGTGCGCCATGGTCTGCTCGATGCGCGCGACTTCGGACTGCGCCTGGTAATACGTCGCCTGCGCGGTGTTCAATGTGTCCTGCCCGGCAAACTGGGTCTGGCGCGCGGTTTCCAGCGTCGATTCGATATGGCGCAGCCGCGCGGTTTCGGCTTCGAGCCTGTTCTGCGCTTCGGTCAGGTCGCGGTCGATGCGAGCACGCTGCTGCGCGGCGTCGTGCTTGCGGGCAAACCACAGGCGGTGCTGGGAAAAGGTCAGGTTGGCCTGCAGACTGCGGTAGTGCTGGGCGACCTCGGCCTGCGCGGTGAGCTTCTCGACCTGGGTCTTGAGTTCGCGCTGGATGTCCTCGACGCGATTCATGTTGTCGCGCGCGTCCTTCAGCCGGGCTTCGGTTTCCTTGCGGCGTTCCTTGTATTTGGATACGCCGGCGGCTTCTTCGAGATAGCCACGCAGTTCCTCGGGCTTGGCCTCGATCAGGCGCGTGATCATGCCCTGCTCGATGTTGGCGTAGGCGCGCGCGCCGACGCCGGTGCCGAGGAACAGGTCGGCAACGTCGCGCCGCCGCACCCGCATGTTGTTGATGTAATAGGTGGAGTCGCCGCTGCGGTCGAGCACGCGCTTGACCGAGATCTCGGCGTATTGCGACCACTGCCCGGCGGCGCGGCCGAGTTCGTTGTTGAAGGCCAGCTCCACCGACGCGCGCGACGCCGGCTTCCTGGTGCCGGAGCCGTTGAAGATCACGTCCTGCATCGATTCGCCGCGCAGGTGCTTGGCCGACGATTCGCCGAGCACCCAGCGCACCGCGTCGATGCCGTTCGACTTGCCGCAGCCGTTCGGCCCCACCACCCCGGTCAGCTGGGCGGGGACGGGAATCACGGTGGGATCGACGAAACTCTTGAAACCGGCAAGTTTGATGTGGGTTAAACGCAAGACAGCGGACCTAAGCTTTTATAATGGGTGTCGTCTCAATGCGCCGTTAGATTTGCGGCGTTCTGTTTTG
>DASVPF010000120.1:0-3791 GCA_036382965.1 Thiobacillus sp. | reverse complement strand
GGCGGTATCCAAGGTGAGTTATGCCTGGGCCTTGGTTCAGACCCTGCTGGGAATGGCGGCGCTGTTGCTAGTCCTGTCGTGGCTGTGGAATCCGCGCGCCGGGTTTGCCGGGCTGGGGGGGGTCACCTCGCGTTATTTGCTGTCGGTGGGCCTGCCGTTCGAGGGCTGGGCACAGCGGCTGGCCACGCTGGCCGAACGCGAACGCGACCCCGAATCCTTTGTGCGCGACGCGCTGGCGAACCTGAGCGAACTGACCTGGATTCGGGGCGGTCGCTGGCAGGCAGCGCGCGGTGAAGGCACGTTCGGGGAGCCCGCCGAACATGCCATCACCCATGCGTTTCATGGCCTGACCCTGGTCTGGCAATCACCGCGCCCGCTCACCCCAGCGCTGGCGCTGCATGTTCGGCTGCTGTCGCAGTTGCTGGGCTATTTCTATGCGTCCAAGGTACGCGAACAGACCCTACGCGAACAGGCCTACAGTCAGGCGATCCACGACACCGGCGCGCGCCTGACGCACGACGTGAAGAACATCCTGCAGTCGATGAAAACCCTGCTCGCTGCCGCCGACGTCTCCACCCCCGAAGACAGCGAACGCCTGCTGGCGCTGATGAAACGCCAGTTGCCGCAACTGGCCACGCGCCTGTCGCAAACCGTCGACAAGCTCAAGCAGCCGGTTGAAACGGATGTCGCGCACATTCCCGCGCAGGCGTGGTGGTCAGTCCTGCAGACGCGCTACGAACACGACGACGTGCAGTTCTTCGCCGAGACGATCGACGACACCACCCTGCCGCAGGATCTGTTCGACAGCGTGGCCGACAACCTGCTGACCAATGCGCTGCGCAAGCGCCAGAATGAGCCGGGCGTGGCGGTGGAAGTGCGGCTGGCGCTGCATCCGCTGGTGAGTCTGACGGTGACCGACAGCGGCGCGCCGGCGCCGGAGCACGTCGCGCGCAACCTGTTCCTCAGCCCGGTGGCGTCGGATTTCGGGCTGGGCGTGGGGCTGTACCAGGCCGCGCGGCAGGCCGCGCGCTCGGGATACCGGCTGGAACTGCCCGACAATCAGTCGGGGCGGGTGACATTCCGGCTGGAGGCTACTGATCGCAGTCCGAGCCTATAGGGCATACATGAGCAGTCAGTTCAGGCTGGGACATCCAGGCGACGAGGTCGTCGAATTCGCCGAGGGCTGAGTCGGCCGTGGTGGGGGTGCGCATGACCAGGTCGCTGCTCAATGCGAGGTTTCGGATTTCATCAGCGCCGGTGGGCTGCGCCAGCTTTACAGTACTGATATTCAAGGCGCCCCAGCCATTTGGACCATGCGATACCAGCGCGAACACGACGTTGTTTGCTACCAGAGCAGAGCAGGAACTGGTACTGCATATTTTCGGAGGCGTGCCACCCAAGGGGGTGCTCCGTGAAAATCCAGTCTTCGAGTTTGCGAATTGCGAAGCGACAACGTAGCGTAAACGGTTGCCCCACGCGTCCTGGGAGGCGGTACCCAAGGTAACCCACGGCAGCCACCCGTAAGAGACACCCCCCGTGGTGCCGTTGATACAGTTCCCGCTGCTAAGGTCTCTCGCTCCTTCGTAGCCAGTCCCAACGGTGTCGGGGCAGGGAAAGTACCGTGTTATTTTTCCTGGGGTTGCGGGATTCGTAATCGTCGTCATCATCGCGTACCCCATGAGTGCATCGCGCGCCTCCTCCAGCGTCTTCTTGGTCTCCGCGACCCGCCGCGCCTGAATCTGCGCCGACAGCGGCATCGCCAGCCCGCCGATCAGAATGGTGATGATGACCAGCACGATGGCCATCTCGATGAGGGTGAAACCGCGCTGGGTCGTCATGGTTGTTCGGACTCGTTCGTGCCGGGTTTGGCCGGCTTGGGGGGAACGGGGCGCAGCACCTGATAGGGTTCATACACCTTGCCATCGGCGCGAATCTGGCCGGGCTTCAAACCCGATACGGCGGCGCCGTCGCGCCGGGGTGTGCCGTCGATCCAGCGCGTGGTCTTGCCGTCGGAGCGGATGACGACGCCATTGTAGTGTAGCGGCGCCGGGACGTCGGCGGATGTCTGCGGGCCTTGCGATCCGGTCGGGGGGGCGCTGCGCGCGCGCACCGCTTCAAGCCGGGCGCGCTGCGCCGGGGTGAAAAACAGGCGTCCCGGATCGACTGGCGCGGCGTGGGCCACACTACTCGCGCCCAAGACTACGGCAAGGGTCAGGACGCCGATGGGCACGCGCCAGCCCCACACCCGCCATGTGCGATCCGGGAACGCGGATGTCTGGCGATTCATCTTGCCTCCTTGCCGACCGGCGCGACGGTGTACCACAGCAGTTCGCAGTCGGCTTGGAGCTGCGGACGGTTGCTGGCTTCGAACGGCGCGGTGTTCGGGCGCGTCAGGCGGCAGCCCTGGACGCGATAGACCCCCGGCGCGCGCGCCTTGAGCGCGGCCAGAAAACGGGTGAGATCGGTTTCCACCAGGAGCGGCAGGGTCAGCATCATGCTGGTCTGGCCCAGCGGCAAACCCTGGGCAAGCGAAGCGGGCGAGATTGTGCGCGGCATCAGGCGATAGTCCATGCCGTAGAGTCCGCTGTCGCGGTTGGCCAGTTGCGCCGCCTCGATCCACGCCAGACGGTCTTCCGCGCCGACGAAACCGCGCGCGGCGAGCGCCTGGTAGTCGGCCAGATAGGCGGCGATGAGTTGCTGTTGCTGGCGGCTGTAGTCGAGTTGACGACGTGCGTGCTTGAGCGCGCCTTGCTGTTGTTGCAACGCCGCCCCGGCCTGTCTGGCCTGGCGCTGCCCCCACCCGATGCCGCCGCCCGCCAGCAGCAGCGCCGCCAGCACCAGCAGGAGCGGCAGTTTGAGGACGGCGAAGGGCGGGTGGCTCATGACCGGGCCTCGCGGTAATGCAGGCTGAGGCTGAAACGGGCGGCGGGCGTGGCGGTGGCGTCGGCGTCGAGCATTTTGCCGGACAGGGTGCGGGTGGACTCGGCATTCACCGGGCTGGCGCGCAGCACCACGCTACGCACGGCAGGCGAGGCTTGCAGCGTGCGCATGAAGTGTTCGATGCGCTGCATGGCGACGCGGTAATTGCCGTCGAACGGCGTCAGCGCGGCATCAAGGTTGACCTGAACGTCTTCTGCGGTCAGCGTGTCGTCGGTCCAGCTCAGCGATTCCAGGGCGATGTCGGGCATGGTCAGCAAGGCCTGGCCGACAGTGGCCTGGAGCGCTGCGACATCGGGTTGTTTGGCGTTGAGCCGGCGCGCCAGCACGACCGTCTGCGCCAGTTGCTCGGGTGCGGTCGCCCGCGTGGGGAAGGTCCGCGCAATGGCCTGGTAGCGGGCATCGAGTTGCTGCTGTTGCTGGGTCATCTGGCGGGTCCGGTCGTTCAGGTCCTGGGCATATAACCAGTAGGCGGCTGTCACGCCCAGCCCGAGCAGCGCGACGACGCCGGCTGCCGTGTGCAAGCCCCGCCGCCAGCGGAATTCGGTATGGTGCTGCAACAATTCGGGCGGCGCCAGATTGAGGTGCAGGGTCTCGCCTGCAATCGCGGCGAGGGGGGCGACATCCGGCGTGGCCGCCAGAAAATCGTCCGGGATGTGCAGTGCGTGCGCCAGGCTGGGCATGTCGACGAGCCGTGCGCTGAATGCCGGGTCGGCATTCAGCGGCGCCTGCGCGCTGTCCAGCTGGCCGCTGGGATCGAGCTGCCGCTGTGGGTGAAAAAACGCGAAGCCGGGCGCGACTGGTGGGACCGCACCCAGTTGCGGCTGCCCATTATCGGACCGATCGTGCAGAAG
>DASVPF010000119.1:0-13817 GCA_036382965.1 Thiobacillus sp. | reverse complement strand
CATGACCGCATACTCCGATCTCGACAGCGCGGTAGCGGCGTTCCAGGGCGGCGCCGTCGAATATCTGCCGAAGCCGTTCGACGTCGACCAGGCGCTCGAACTGGTGCGCCGCGCGCTGGCTGAAAATGCCAGCCGCGACGTGCCTGCCAGCAGCGATGCACCGGTGCCGGAAATCCTCGGACAGGCGCCCGCCATGCAGGAAGTCTTCCGTGCCATCGGGCGGCTTTCCCAGTCGCACGCCACCGTGTTGATCACCGGCGAATCGGGCAGCGGCAAGGAACTGGTGGCGCGCGCCCTGCACCGCCACAGTCCGCGCGCCAGCGGGCCGTTCATCGCGCTGAATACCGCCGCGATCCCGAAAGACCTGCTGGAATCCGAACTCTTCGGCCACGAGCGCGGCGCCTTCACCGGCGCGGCGGCGCAGCGGCGCGGGCGTTTCGAACAGGCCGACGGCGGCACGCTGTTCCTCGACGAGATCGGCGACATGCCGGCCGAACTGCAAACCCGTTTGTTGCGCGTGCTGGCCGATGGCCAGTTCTACCGGGTCGGCGGACATACGCCGATCAAGGTCAACGTGCGCGTGATCGCCGCCACCCATCAGGACCTCGAGGTGCGGGTGCGCGAGGGCCTGTTCCGCGAAGACCTGTTCCATCGCCTCAACGTGATCCGCCTGCGCCTGCCGGCGCTGCGCGAGCGGCGCGAAGACATCCCGCTGCTGGTTCGCCATTTCATGCAGAAAAGCGCGCGCGAACTCGGGATGGAGGCCAAGGGCGTGTCGGACGCCGCACTCAAGACGCTGGTCAATCTGCCGTGGAGCGGCAACGTGCGCCAGCTCGAAAACGTCAGCCATTACCTGACCGTGATGGCGCCCGGCCAGGTGGTCGAAGTGGGCGACCTGCCGGCCGATCTGATGCAGGGCAGGGTCGAGCAAATCGACGGCGACTGGCTGCATGGCCTGGCGGCCGAGGCGGGTGCGCGGCTGGCGCGCGGCGAGGCGGCGATTCTCGATGAGCTGACTCAGGCCTACGAAAAGACGCTGATCGAAGTGGCACTGCGCCACACCGGCGGGCGTCGCATCGAAGCCGCGCACCTGCTCGGCTGGGGACGCAACACCCTGACGCGGAAAATCCACGAACTGGGAATGGATGGCGAGCCCGAATCGGACGAGCCCAAATAATCAGTCGCTTGAACTGTTGAGCCCAAAATGAAAAAGCCGACATGGAGTCGGCTTTTTTATTCGGAGTGCGGTGTCAGGCGGTCTGTGCTTCTTCCAGCAACTTCTGGATCTCGCCCTTCTGATACATCTCGATCATGATGTCGGAGCCGCCAATCAATTCGCCCTTGACGTAAAGCTGGGGGAAGGTCGGCCAGTTGGCGTAGTACTTCAGGTTTTCGAAAATCTCCGGATCGGCCAGCACGTTCACCGCCAGAAAATCCTTGACGCCGCAGGCCTGCAGCACTTGCGCGGCGCGCGACGAAAAACCGCATTGCGGGAACTGGGGCGTGCCTTTCATGTACAGCACGACGGTGTTGCTGGTGACTTGTTCGCGAATGCGATCGAGAGGGGTCATTGTGGGCTCCTGAAGAATACTTGAGTGGAATAGTCGGGAATTATACCCACAGCGTGAGTGGCGTCAAGCCGGTTTCGGGGTGCGCTGATAGGGGCTGATGAAGGCCTTGTGGAACAGGTGCGGGATGAGCAGGTGCGAGGGCATGCGTAGCCAGTGGGCGCGCACGAAAGCAGCCAGGCGCGCGAGCGGTGTGAAGGCGTCCGCGCAGCTCGCATGAACGGGTGCGAGTGCGCGCATAAAGATGCGATCCATCAGCGCGAGCGTGACGCGATTGGGCGCTGCGGCCTCCAGCGCGGTCGTCACGCTGTCGGGAACTGGCGTATCGAGGAAGTAGCGCAGATAACGCAAGGCGTAGAACAGCGACCGGCTTAATTGCAGTTCGTCGGCGCGGGCGACCAGACGCAGCCAGAAATGGTGATCCGCAAGGGCGTCGCGTAGCAGCAGATCGAGGTCGGTCAGGTCGCGCAGTCCGTGCGGCAGTTCGCCGTCGTGGAACAGATGCGTGGCGGAATGCAGGATGCGGTCTTCCGTCGCCAGTACATAGATGCCGGGCAGCCCCGCCACCGCGACGGCACGGCTGCGCAGCTTGGCCGGGTCCGGATGATAGCGTGCCGTGTCGGGCAGGATCGCGTGATGAACGTCGATCACGGTGTCGCGCTGGACATGCTGCATCGGGGGGATTTCGTGCATCCAGCGGCGGTAGTAGCGTTTGTCGTATTCGGAAAGGCCGGTGGCATGCCAGCCGGCCAGCATGAGCGAGGATTCGGCGCGCGGCAGATCGTTGCGCGGAACCAGGATGTCGATGTCGTTGAACAGTCGCCCTTCCGCCGCAGGCAGACCGGCGGCGACGTAGGCTGCACCCTTGAGCACGATCAGCGGGCCGTCGAGATCGTCCAGTGCGGCGCGGATTTGCCGCAGTTCCCAGCGTACCGCCGTCTGCTGCTTGTCGGCCAGTGTTTCGGCGGCCTCGAAATGCCAGCGGACGACTGCCGGCAGGGCGCTCATCAGTTCGTGCTGGCGGAAGCGGTGTGCCAGCCGGGCCAGCAGGCCTGCCGCCCGTGCCTGGCGCACCAGCACGTCCCACTCGCTCATCGAAAAGCGGGCAACGATATCGGGCGAACGTAGCGTGCGGGGGAGCAAATCGTGGGAGACGAATTTCATGGTTTCAGGATACGCGCGCCTGCTCCGCCAGACGGTCGAAGGCAGCGATTGCCTCGGGCAACTGGCTGTAGCGGAAATCGTAGCAACTTGTCTGGTCGATCAGCGCGGCGCCGACCCGGAAACCATCGGCGCCCAAATGGCTGTAATTGAATGCATTCTGCGCCAGGAACATGAAGGTCTGGGCTCGCGAGCGCGGCGTGAGGGTGGTGGCGGCGCCGGCCTCCCACTTGGGGAAGATCACCCAGCCCGGGCGTGCGGTTTCGTGCTGGCGCAGCACGCTGTCACGTGGTGGGCGCATGTGCGCCACCGTGCCTTTGACCGTATCGCGCGAGGCGCGATTGATGTAGGTGTCGGGGCTGAACTGGCGAATGACCTCGATCGACTGGTTTTTCAGGCTGACCGGACGCGGTAACGGCCGGATCAAACCGGTTTTGCGCTCGATCAGGGTGAGCTCGTCGGACAGCAGCCGCCAGCCCGACAATACCAGGCCGGCGGTCAGCGTGCTTTTTCCGCAACCGGGCGGCGCCGGCAGGATCGCCGCCAGGCCATTTTTTTCGACGACGGCGGCATGGATGATGAGGTACTGGTGCGCCTGCGTCGATACGCACCAGTTGAGCCCCCATTCCAGCATTGGAAACGCCTGGTCGCGCGGCAGCGGCTTGAAGGGACGCATGCCGTCGAACGAAAAACTCACCTGGGGGCGCAGCCAGCGGCGCAGGTTGATGGGCGGGTTCACCGACACGTGGAAGTCGGCAAAGGCTTCGTGTACGCTGCGCACCTCGAACTGACCGTACAGTTCGGCCAGTCCCTCTGCCACCGAGGGGACGCACGATTGCAGCTTGAGCGAAAACGGCCCGGTACGCATCCATACGCCGGCACCGGCCAGCTGCCGGCGCAGCTCGGCGGAGGGGAGCTGCAACAGTTTCATGCGGATTCCAGCAGGCCTATTTTGCGCAAACTGGCGAGCGTGTCTTCGTTCAGTTCCAGGAACTCGGGCGTCACCGCGACCCCGAGGCGTTCGGCCAATGTCGTCGCAAGATCGGCCGGGGTGTAACCGGGGTGATTGCGGCAGATTTGATACAGCGCCAAGGTCAGCGGCTTCAGATAATGCGTGTCGCCGGATGCCGCATCGTAAACAACCGCCTCATCGCCCCAATTTTTCAGCAGGCGCGAAGGAAGTGGCGCGGCGGACGTCATCGCATCAATGCAATGGGCAGCTGCGCTCATTCAGCATGGCGAGGGAATCTTTCAGCCCGCTGGGGTTCGTAAGGTAGTGGGTCTTAAAGAGCGCAATGAGCTCTCCCGACGTATAGCCAAAATTGAGGCCGGGATGGGCTGAGTTCAGCAACGCGGCAACGGCGTGGAACCCCAGGTTGACCGAAATGGGGTCGCAGCCCAGGTTGCCGATGGCGTTGCCATGAGGCTTGAGTTTGCAGTTCGGCTGGGGGGTATCCGGCGTGCAATTGCCTTTCCCCTGCAAGCCCATCACCTGGAGGAGGGTGTAGGGCTTGTTGTTTTGGGGATTGATGTACTGCGTGCAGCCGAACACCGTGTTGAACACATCGTCTGTCTTGAAGCCGGTTGGCCCCCAGGAATCGAGATGCTGGCACTGCATCCAGTAACCCGGGGTGCAGCCTTCACAGGTGACCTTGGGGGCGGACAGGTTGCCGGACGCCATGCCGGAAATACTGCACTGATTGGCCCACACCGGCCGGCTCGCCAGCGTAAAAACCGCCGACACGCCGAGCGCGGCGCCCGTAAGTTTGCGGCGGGATTGATCGATCGTATCGTTTTGAGGAGCCGCGGGCGGGGTGTCCTGTGTTTCGGGTTTGAGATCAGACATGGGGCAAGCCTCGATCATTTGAATCGTCCTTAGAGTACAGCAAGAATCACACCAAGACATGCCAGCCCGGCCGAAAAGCCCGTTGTGCGGAGGCTGGGGGCAGGATGGCAGGCTTGGGACGTGCGTCAGTGTAAATTATTCCGACAGATCGCCGCCGCTGACGCGCGCGATGCCTGCCAGGTCGGCCCAGCTTCGCGGGTGGAGGATGCCGTTGTCCAGTAACAGCGCGCACACGGCATTGGCCTGGTCGTAACCATGCTCCAGCAGCAGGGTGCCGCCCGGTTTGAGATGGGCACAGGCCGTCGCGGTCAGCGGGCGCAGGTCATCAAGCCCGTCGCGGCCGGCAGCCAATGCAGTCAGCGGCTCGAAGCGCACGTCGCCGCGGGCCAGATGGGGATCGGCGGCGGCGATATAGGGCGGGTTGCCGACGATGAGGTCGAAGCGCCGTCCGGTAAGCACGGCGAACCAGTCGCTGGTCAAGAATTCGACATGGGCGTCGAGGGTTTCGGCATTGCGCTGCGCGACGGTCAGCGCTGCTGGGGAACGGTCCACCGCGGTGACGCGGGCAAGCGGGCGTTCCAGCGCCAGCGTGACGGCGATGCAGCCGCTGCCGGTGCCGAGATCCAGCACTTCGGCCGGGGTGTCGAGTGGGATGCGCGCCAGTGCCAGCTCGACCAGCAGCTCGGTATCGGGGCGTGGAATCAGGACGTCGGGCGAGACATGGAAGGGGCGGCCATAGAATTCGCGGCTGCCGGTGAGGTAGGCGATGGGCTCGCCGGCTAGGCGGCGCGTCAGCAGGGCTTCAAAAGGCGCAGTGTGCGTGGCATTCAGCGGGTCGGTATCGTGCGCGATCAACCAGGCCGGACTGACGTTCCAGGCAAACGCAGCCAGCACGCGCGTCTCCAGCCGCGCTTCGCGTTTTTCCAGGCCGAGCGCGGCAGCAATGCGGTCGGTCGCGTCGTCGAGCAGACCGGCGACCATGGTCGCCTTACGCCTCACGTCTTATCCCTCGCCCGACAGCGTCGCCAGCAGTTCGGCCTGATGCTCGGCCGCCAGTGCGTCGAGCAGTTCGGTCAGGTCGCCGTCCATCATCGCGTCGATCTTGTACAGCGTGAGGTTGATGCGGTGGTCGGTGATGCGGCCTTGGGGGAAGTTGTAGGTGCGGATGCGGTCGGAGCGGTCGCCGCTGCCGACCAGATTCTTGCGGGTGCTGGCTTCGGCGGCGTGCTGTGCCTGGATTACGCGATCTTTCAGGCGCGCCGCCAGCACGCTCATCGCCTGTGCGCGGTTGCGGTGCTGCGAACGGTCGTCCTGGCATTCGACCACCAGCCCGGTGGGCAGGTGGGTGATGCGCACCGCGGAATCGGTCTTGTTGATGTGCTGGCCGCCCGCGCCCGACGCGCGATAGGTGTCGATGCGCAGGTCGGCCGGATTGATGTCGATTTCGCCGACCTCGTCGGCTTCCGGCATCACCGCCACGGTGCAGGCCGAGGTGTGGATGCGGCCCTGTGATTCGGTTTCCGGCACGCGCTGCACGCGGTGGCCGCCGGATTCGAATTTCAATCTTGAGTAGGCGCCGTGGCCGACGACGCGCACGATGGCTTCCTTGTAGCCGCCGACCTCGCCGGGGTTTTCCGACACGACCTCGACGCGCCACCCGCAGCGTTCGGCGTAGCGCGTGTACATGCGCAGGAGATTGCCGGCGAACAGTGCGGATTCGTCGCCGCCGGTGCCGGCGCGGATTTCCAGGAAAATGTTGCGCTCGTCATTGGGGTCGCGCGGCAAGAGCGCGGCCTGCAACGCGGTTTCCAGCTGCGCGATGCGGGCGGCACTGTCGGCGAGCTCGGCTTCGGCCAGTTCGCGCAGGTCGGGGTCGGCGAGCATCTCGCTCGCGGCTTTCTGGTCGGCGTCGACCTGCCGGTACTGGCGATACAGCGCCACCACCGGGGCGAGGTCGGCATGCTCGCGGGTGAGCTTGCGGTAGCTTTCCATGTCGCCCGCGATTTCCGGCTGCGACAGCAGGGCATCAAGCTCGACCAGCCGCTCGTCGGCGCGAGCGAGCTTGTCCGCCAGCGAAGTCTTCATTCGTGATGCAGCCCGTACAACTGGCTGATGAGGCGGGCGAACTGGTCGCGCTCGCCGCTGCCGGCATGACTGAGCGCGTGGGTGGGGGCGTGCAGCAGCTTGTTGGACAGCGCATGGCTCATCGCGTCGAGCACCGCGCGCGGATCGTCGCCGCGTGCCAGCGCCTTTTCGGCCTTCTCGATTTCGTGGCGGCGATGACGCTCGGCAGTGTCGCGCAGGCTGCGGATCAGCGGTACCAGCTCGCGGCCTTCCATCCAGTGCACGAAGCTTTCCACGCGGGTTTCGATGATTGCCTCGGCCTGTGCCACCTGCGCGACGCGGTTGTCCATGCCTTCGCGCACGACTTGTCCCAGATCGTCCACGCTATATAAAAACACGTCGTCCATGTCGGCGACTTCGGCCTCGACGTCGCGCGGCACGGCCAGGTCGACAATGAAGATCGGGCGGTGACGCCGCTGCTTGATGGCGCGCTCGAGCATGCCCTTGCCAAGGATGGGCAAGGGGCTGGCGGTCGACGTGATGATGATGTCGTAACTGGGGAGTTCGTCCGGCAACGCGGTGAGCGGGATCACCCCGGCGTTGAAGCGTTCGGCCAGCGGACGCGCGCGCTCGGCGGTGCGGTTCGCGACGGTCATGCGGCGCGGATGCTGCGCGGCGAAATGGGTGAGGCACAGCTCGATCATTTCGCCGGCGCCGATGAACAGGCAGGCCTGATCCCTGATTCTGGGGAAGATACGTTCGGCCAGGCGCACCGCGGCGGCGGCCATCGACACCGAGTTGGCGCCGATCTCGGTGCTGCTGCGCACTTCCTTGGCGACCGAGAAGGTGCGCTGGAACAGCTTGTGCAGCAGGAGGCCGAGGGTGCCGGCTTCCTCGGCGGCGGCAACCGCCTGCTTCATCTGGCCGAGGATCTGGGTTTCGCCGAGTACCATCGAATCGAGCCCGGCGGCGACGCGGAAGGCATGCTGCGCCGCCTGTTCGCGCGGCAGCGCATACAGGTAGGGCGCGAGTTCGCGCCGCTCAATGTGGTGGAAATCGGCCAGCCATTGCGCCACGGCCTCGGGAGAGGGCGTGTTGACGTAGAGCTCGGTGCGGTTGCAGGTCGACAGGATGGCGACTTCGGACGCGCGCTGGCTTTGTGTCAGTTCGTGCAGCGCCTGCACCAGCTTGTCGGGGCCGAACGCCACCTGCTCGCGGATCGCGAGGGGCGCAGTGTGATGATTGACCCCAAGGGTGAGAAGCTGCATGACGGCAGATGGCCGGGAAATGAAGACCGCTATTTTACTGCACCTGCCGCCTAGGCTGCGCGTGCGGGGGCTTTGTTCAAATCAAAGCGCAGGCGGTCGTAATAGCGGCCGCGATAGAGCAGGCGGCGGTGCTGGGGCGAATCGGAAAATGCGTTGCGGGTATGCAGGACGTTGTTGCAGATGAGGCCCATGCCGGGGCGCAGGCGTGCGGTGAGGATGTATTCCGAGTGGGCGAGAATGTCGGCCAGCGTTTGAACGGCGGCCTGCGTGACGGCGTCGGCTTTCCATACGATCGAGCGGGTGCGCGCGGTGTAGCGCATGGTCAGGAAGCCTTCGTCGGGATCGACCGCAAACACCGGCCCGCTCTGTTCCGGGCGGGCGATGTTGTCCTCGTCCATGCGCGCGGGAATGGTCATCGCGTCAGGCAGCATCAGCGCGGCGATGAAATCGGGATCGGCGTCGCGCAGCTGGATATAGGCGATCTCGTGATCGAGCAGCGCGTTTTCGCCGCCTGCTTCCGCGTCCTGCGCGCAGTGCAGCGTCATGCCGAGGATGCGGCGGTCGAGCGCGTTGTAATAGCCGTCGGTATGCCAGTTGATCGGCTTGTGCGTGTAGGGAATGTATTCGCCGCGCACGCTGCCTTCGTCGCCCGCCGGGGTGATGCTGGACAGTCCGTCCTCGTCGGCAAGGTAGTTGCCTTCCAGATGAACCAGGCCGAGTTGCTGTGACAGCAGGTGCGGGATCGACTTGTCGGCCGCGGGCAGATGCGGCGCGCTATAGATGACCATGTTGGCGCGGGCGCAGCGCGCTTCGAGGGCGTCGATTTCCTCGGCACTCAAGTGACGCGGATCGGCCAGGGGCACGACCAGTTCGTCGACGCTGCGCGGATAGGCCGCGAGCCTGGCGTCGCGCCAGGCGCGGTAGGCGTGCTCGTCTGCCAGATCGAAAGGCGAATTCGCCATGCCGCGCCTGCGCTTTATTCCGGCGGCAGCATGTCGGGCGAGCCGAAGCCGCGCTTGACCGGTGCGTCGGACAGCAGGCCCTTGAAGCTCTTCCTCACCGTGCCCATCATTTCGGGCATTTCGATGTCCATGATCTGGTCCATGATCCAGGTCTTGTCGCTGTCGCCCATCTCGTCGCGGATTTGCAGGCCGAGAAAGCGCAGCGCGGGGAAGCTCGCCTTCTCCTCGTCGGGGAACTCGAACTCGGCGTAATCGGCGAAGCGGCGGTTGAGGAAATCGATGAATTCCTGCTTGTAGTTGCGCGGGTCGTTTTTGCCTACGACTTCGCGCACGTTCTGCTCCATCACTTCGCCGAGCCGGTTGGCGACCGCCTGCAGCACCGCGACGCGGCGTTCCGGCGTCAGCGTGGCATAGGCCATGCGGTCGCAGTAATGCACCAGAAAGGCGAGGAATTCGGCAATCAGCTTGAAGCCGCGCGCCGGCGTGATGATGTCGTAGTTTTCGCGGCCCAGATTGTCGATGGCCTTGTCGGCGACGCGCCAGGTCGTGGTGGCGACGGCCGAGGCGATTTCTTCTGCGCTGCGCTCGCCGTCCTTCTTGAACCAGATGGTTTTGACGCGGATGGGCATGGCCATGGATATTCTCCTTTGAGTCGCCTAGGCGACGTCTCCTGTGGCGACGGGACGGGCGGGATCGGTGATCCACTCGCTCCACGAGCCGGGATAAAGCCGTGAACCGGGCAGCCCGGCGACTTCCATCGCCAGAATGTTGTGGCAGGCGGTGACACCGGAGCCGCACATGTGGATTACCTGCCAGGCCGGCCTGCCCTTGAGCAGTGCCTGGTAGTTTTCGCGCAGCGCTTCGGGCGGCAGGAAGGTGCCGTCCACATCGAGGTTCTCGTCGAACTGCCAGTTGATCGCGCCGGGGACGTGGCCGGCCACCGGGTCGAGCGGCTCGAATTCGCCGCTGAAGCGGCGATCCGGGCGCGCGTCGAGGATGATCTGGTCGCCCGTCTGTGAGGCGCGCAGGACGTCGTTCGCCGTCACGATCTGGGTGGGCTCGGGCAGACAGGCGCAGGCGGCCTTGTGCGGCACCGGAATATCGGCATCGACCGGGCGTTTCTCGCGCAGCCACTTCGGATAACCGCCGTCCAGCAGCGCCACGCCGGGGTGGCCGAGCCAGCGCAGCATCCACCACAGCCGTCCCGCCATGGCGCCGTAGCTGTCGTCGTACACCACGACCTGCTTGTTGACGCCGACGCCCCATTGGCAAAGCTTTTCGGTCAGCACGCGCGGGTCGGGCAGTGGATGCCGTCCGGTGGTTTCGCTGACCGGGGCGGCGAGGTCGTCGTCCAGATGCACGTAACGGGCACCCGGGATATGTGCTTTCTCGTAGGCCAGACGACCCGCCCCGGCATCGGTGAGCGTGAAGCGGCAGTCCAGAATGACCCAGTTGGGATCGTCCAGGTGGGCGGCGAGGTCTTCGGTGGTAACGAGGGTGTTGGAATACATAAATCAGGAGTCAGGAATCAGGAATCAGGGGCTAGGGAAATGGGTTGACGTGCTGAACCCTCCCGAATCCTAGCCCCTAAATCCTGGCCCCTAGATCAGTAGCCGCCCTTGCCGTAAGGCTTGGTCAGGCCGGAAACACGTGCCGATTGGCGTGCGGGCTGGTTGGGGAAAAGCTCGTACAGCTTTTTCTTCCAGTCGGTGCCGGGGTGCAGGTCTTCCATCTCGGACAGCATGTTGCGGAAGTTGGGGGTATGGCCATCTTCCTTGTATTTGTCGCGCATGTAGTTGATGACCGTCCAGTGGTCGTCGGTCAGCGTGATTTTTTCAGCTGCGGCGATGACGGGGGGAACGTCGTCGCTGAAATTGGCTTCCAGCAGAAAGTCCTCTTCACCGGTTTCGAGCTCTTCGCCATTCACAACATAAGACATGTTTACTCCTTTCGGGTTGGTTGCTAAAGATTCGCCGGTGCGACCGGCGCTGGGTTACAGGATCGCCGGCATGACCGGCGCGATGGATTTATGCGGGATGAAAATCCCGCAGCCTAACAAGCGATTGCGTCCCATGCCCTCATCCTGCAGTTGCAGGGACTTGTGCGGAGGCACGTCGTGTAGCATCAGGCTATAGCCGTACAGCGGGCCGGATGCGCTTTGCAGCGTTTGCTGTTTGCCGCAGATGAAGCCGCAACGCAACTGGAAATGACCGTCCAATTCGCGCATCACGTCCTGCACGAATTGTTCTTCACCTGCGCTGCCGGTGTCAACAAAGTGCGAGTAGATATTAACGAACGGGCTGAATTCGCGCGTCTTGAAACTACCGATCTGCAAGGCATGGCCGGCCAGATCGAGCGTCTGCCCGACCAGTCGCCGCATGTCGCCCACCCGTGCCTTGGGCACGCGCAGGAACAGTTTGGTACGGCGGTTGATGTTGAGCGAAGCATCGCCGCGGTTGGTTTCCGCACCTTTTAGATGTTGGATGCCGGTGCCGCTGGTTTCCCTCAACCACGGCAACAGATGTTGCAACGCGTCGGACAGAAATTGCGCATTCTCGGTCGGGATCGTCGTGCCTGTCAGGTCGAATTGCAGGTCGATCATGTGAGGAACATACTCCTCGGGCTTGTTTTCAGGCCAGCCTGCCCAACTCATGGCGCGTCCCCGGCGTGGTCCTTGGCCCAGGCCCGCATCACATCGGCCCATTTCTGCGCGCTGACCGGATCGACGTCGAAAATGGTGAAACGCTTGTTCTCGCGGATCCGGATGCGCAGAAACGGCACGCCACCCGACTCGTGGGTCAGGTGCTGGAATTCGACTTCCTGGCCGCCGAACGGCAGCCGCATCTTGTCTAGGGGCGTGATTTCAGGCATGGATTTTATCCGTCACTTCGGTTGTTGATGGGACGGTTGGCGGCGCTTGCAGCCCATCAAGGTCTTTGCGTTAATGAGGGTGTTACGCAGGCTTTCAACCCTGCTCTTTACATGGGCTTGCGTTCGCAACAATATTTTAATACTCTTATCGATTCCTGTGGCGGACACGTAATGTCGCACTCTTTGCCGGGATAAGGCATTACCGCGTTGGGGAAATCCAGATACTCCTTTTGGGTAGGTTCAGGCCTACCACAATGGGGGGGGTGTTTTACCCATGAGAATGATGGTGACGCAGTTGTCTAGCCAATACGATATTGAAATTCCGTTGAGCTATCGGCTGGGCGGGCATTTTCGAAATTTTCTAGGAGAGAAGAATGGCAAAGCAAATGATTGACACGCCCAATCTGGACGAGCTCGAGAAAGGCCCGTGGCCCAGTTTCGTGACCGGCCTGAAGCGTCTGGCTAAAGATAACGACATGATGGTTGACCTGATGGGGCAGCTGGAAACCTCCTACAAGACCAAGTTCGGTTACTGGAAAGGTGGTACGGTGGGTGTGTTCGGCTACGGCGGCGGCGTGATCCCCCGTTTCACCGAACTCAAAGACGAAAACCATCAGCCGCTGTTCCCCGAAGCCGCTGAATTCCACACCCTGCGCATCCAGCCGCCCGCCGGCATGCACTACACCTCCGACCTGCTGCGCAAGATGTGTGACGTCTGGTCCGCCACCGGCGGCTCGGGCCTGATCGCGTTCCACGGCCAGTCCGGCGACATCATGTTCCAGGGCATCAAGACTGCCGATGTGCAGCGCGCCTTTGACGAATTCAACGAGATGGGCTTTGACCTCGGCGGCGCCGGTCCCGCGCTGCGCACCTCGATGTCCTGCGTTGGTGCTGCCCGCTGCGAAAACTCCTGCTACGACGAAGCCAAGGCGCTGCGTACCGTCATCAACAACAACCTGGACGACATGCACCGTCCGTCCCTGCCGTACAAGTTCAAGTTCAAGTTTTCCGGCTGCGCGAACGACTGCGTCAACGCCATTCAGCGTTCCGACATGGCCACCATTGGCACCTGGCGCGACAACATCCGCGTCAACGAAGCGCAGGTTCGGGATTACATGAAGGCCCACGGCATGAACGATCTCGTCAACGACGTGATCAGCAAGTGCCCGACCAAGGCGATCACCCTGGTGGCATCCGACAAGTTCCAGGCCAGCGAGCACGTGTCCGCTGCCAATCTGGGCGATGGCAACACGCTGTGCATCGACAACAAGAACTGCGTGCGCTGCATGCACTGCATCAACGTCATCCCTGGCGGCCTGCGTACCGGCGTCGACAAAGGCGTGTCGATCCTGGTGGGCGGCAAGGGCGTGCTGAAGATCGGCGCGACCATGGGCACCGTGGTGATTCCGTTCATGAAGCTCGAGTCCGACGAGGACTTCGAAAAGCTGAACGAACTGGCCCGCAACATCCTCGACTTCTTCGCGGAAAACGCGCTGGAGCACGAGCGTACCGGCGAAATGATCGAGCGTATCGGCCTGACCAACTTCCTCGAAGGCCTGGACATCCCGGTCGATCCCAACATGATCAACTCGCCGCGTTCCAATCCCTATTTCCGTTCCGACGACTGGGACGAGCAGGTCGAGAAGTGGAACGAGTACAAGCAGTCGTCCGCCGCTTAAGTTTCGCACCGTACAAGTTTCGAATAGGGCGGATCCCGGTGCGACCCGGGATCCGTGCATTAACTCAGTTGGAGATGAATCATGGCAGAACTACGTCCGCCTATTGAATCCGGTGCACCGGATCCGATGCCCTACATGCACCCCGTGATGGTGAAGAACTATGGCAAGTGGAATTTCCACAGCCATCCGAAGCCGGGTGTCCTGTATCACCGCGCCGAATCCGGCGACGAAATCTGGACCGTCAAGGCCGGTACGGCGCGTCAGATGGACCACTACACCATTCGCGAACTGGCCGACATCGCCGACCAGTATGGCGACGGTTTCGTGCGTTTTACCGCGCGTTCCAACATCGAATACATGGTGGCTGACGGCGCCAAGGTCGAACCGCTGATCAAGGC
>DASVPF010000118.1:0-8204 GCA_036382965.1 Thiobacillus sp. | reverse complement strand
CGAAGCCGCGTTTGCGCGCTTCGTCGGCAAGCCTGCGGCGCTGCTGTTTTCCACCGGCTATATGGCCAATCTCGGCGTCGTGACCGCCTTGCTCGGGCGCCATGGCGAAGTGTGCGCCGACAAGCTCAACCACGCCTCGTTGGTCGACGCCGCGCAGTTGTCCGGCGCGGCCGTCACCCGCTATCGCCACGCCGACCTCGCGCAGCTCGAAGGCCAGTTGGCGGCAAGCAAGGCGCAGGACAAAGTGATCGCGTCCGACCTGGTGTTCAGCATGGACGGCGACATCGCGCCGGTCGATACTCTGCTCGATCTCGCCGAACGCTACGACGCCTGGCTCTATCTCGACGACGCGCACGGTTTCGGCGTGCTGAACGGCGGCCGTGGCGGGCTCAGCGAACCTGCGCGGGAGAGCGGGCGCGTGATCTATCTCGCTACCCTCGGCAAGGCGGCCGGCGTGGCGGGCGCGGCGGTGGCGGCGCACGAATCCGTGATCGACTGGCTGATCCAGAAAGCGCGGCCCTACATCTACACCACGGCCTCGCCTCCCCTGTTGGCGGCTTGCCTGCTGGAAAGCCTGCGCCAGATCGAGTCGGGCGATGCGCGACGCGAGCGGTTGCAGGGCCATGTCGCGCAATTGCGCGCCGGGCTTGCTGATCTGACATGCGGCACGCTGATGGATTCGAGTACGCCGATCCAGCCGCTGCTGATCGGTGCGAATGCCGATGCGGTGCGGCTGTCGAAAAACCTGTTGCAGCGCGGGATTCTGGTGCCGGCGATCCGCACGCCGACGGTGCCGGCAGATACCGCACGGCTGCGTATCACCCTGTCGGCTGCGCACAGCGCGGACGACGTCGCGCAACTCGTCGAGGCCCTGCATGCCCTCGCCTAAACCCCTCCTGGCGCTGGTGCACGGCTGGGGCATGAACGCCCGCGTGTTCGACGCTCTGGCGGCGCGGCTCGCCGCCGACTTCGAGGTGCGCGCGCTCGACCTGCCGGGCCACGGCGGGCGCGCTGCGCTGGCTGAAAATACTTTGCAACGCTGGGCGGATGACCTCGCGCAGCAGCTTCCGGACGGCACCACGCTGCTCGGCTGGTCGCTCGGCGGCCAGGTGGCGATGCGCGCCGCGCTCGATCATCCCCGGAAAATTGCGCGTCTGATCCTGCTGGCGTCCACGCCCAAATTCGTCGCGGCGGGAGACTGGGAACGCGGCATGACGGCAGCCGATCTGCAGGAATTTGGCACAGCGCTGATGACCGACCCGCAAGCCACATTGCTGCGTTTCCTCAGCCTGCAGACGCGCGGCATGTCGAATCAGAAAACCCGTCTGCAGCAATTGCGGCAGACGCTGCTGGCTGCGCCCGTGGCCCGCCCCGAGGCCTTGGCGAGTGGCCTGGCGATGTTGCACGGCACCGATTTGCGCATCGAGCTGCCCCTATTGACGCAGCCGACGCTGGTGTTGCACGGTGCGCTCGACACGCTCACGCCGCCGGCGGCCGGTGCCTGGCTTGCCGAAACCTTGCCCGACGTGCAGCACATCGAGTTTGCCCGTGCGGCGCACGCGCCGCATCTGTCGCACGGCGACGAGGTGGCTGCTGCGATTGGACGGTTTGCACATGGCTGATGAGCGTGACTGCTTCCCTCTGATGGAACTACTGGCCATTCGACTAAGCCCACAAGCGGGCAAGTCGCTGGTTATCCCCAACCCTCTGTCCGCTAGCGGGGGAGGGAGCGAACGCCATGCCCCAACCGATTGACGAACTCGATTTCGCCGAGGTGCGGCGCGCCTTCGATCACGCCGCCGCCAGCTACGACGCGCACGCGGTGCTGCAGCGCGAGGTGTGCGACCGCCTGCTGGCGCGGCTCGATTTCATGACGTTGCAGCCGGGGCGCGTGCTCGATGTCGGCAGCGGCACCGGGTATGGTCTCGCACAGTTGCGCGCGCGCTATGCGGAAGCGGAACTCTGCGCACTCGATATTGCGCCGGCCATGCTGAACGCCGCGCGCGCGCGACTGCCGCAGCCAGGCTGGGCGCAGCGCGCCCTTCAACGCCTGGCGCCTCAACCCTCACGCCTCACCCATTTGATGTGCGCGGACATGGCGCGGCTGCCGCTGGCGGCCAACAACATGAATCTCGTCTGGTCGAGCCTCGCGCTGCAATGGGCACACGATCTGGACGCCACCCTCAAGGAGATTCATCGCGTGCTGGCGCCGGGCGGTTTGCTGATCTTCGCCACCTTTGGCCCCGATACGCTGAAGGAATTGCGCGCCGCATTTTCAGCCATCGACGACGCGCCACACGTCAACCGGTTCATCGATCTGCACGACATCGGCGACATGCTGATCCACGCCGGCTTTGCCGGCCCGGTGATGGAAATGGAAATGCTGACGCTGACATATGCCGACCTGAAAGCGCTGATGCGCGATCTCAAGGGCATCGGCGCGCACAACGCGGCGGCTGCGCGCAAACGCGGCCTGCTCGGCAAGTCGGCATGGGCGCGGCTGGAGCAGGCGTATGAAACGCAGCGGCTGGCTGGCCGTCTGCCGGCGACCTTCGAGGTGGTCTATGGCCATGCGTGGGCGGGCGACAAGACGCAACGCGAAGACGGACGCCAGGTGATCCAGGTCGCCATCGGCGAACGCCGTCGTAAATTGGGTCTGGCATGAAGGCGCGCGGACTGTTCGTCACCGGAACCGATACCGGCGTCGGAAAGACGCGGGTGGCGGTGGCGCTGATCCACGCGCTGCGTGCGCAGGGTCTGCGCGTGGCGGCGATGAAGCCGGTGTCGGCAGGCAACGCCCCGCGAGGGGACTCCGATCCACTACGCGCTGAAGCGCGTGTGGAGTCGTATGCACCGGGCGAGTTGAATGAGGATGTCGTGGCCTTGTTGCAGGCGGTCAACGTCGCGGCGGACGTATGCGATGTCAACCCGTACGCGTTTGTGCCGGCGATTGCACCGCACATCGCGGCGCAGCAGGCAGGCGTGCGGATCGAGTTGGATGTCATCGCCGCGGCGTATTCCAGGCTGGCTGCCGCGGCCGACGTGGTGGTGGTCGAAGGCGCGGGCGGCTGGCGCGTGCCTTTGAACGAGTGCGAGGAAACGGCGGACCTGGCGCAGCGTCTGGGCGTGCCCGTCGTGCTGGTGGTGGGCCTGCGTCTGGGTTGTCTCAACCATGCGGTGCTGACGGCGGAATCGATCATCCACCGGCACCTGCCGTGGGCGGGCTGGGTCGGCAATCACATCGACCCGGAGATGACATGCCGGAGCGAAAATATCGCCGCGCTGCATGCGCGTCTGCCCGGCCCGTGTCTGGGCGTGCAGGTCTTTCAGCGCGAGCCGCTTCTTCAGGCGGATGGGCAGCAATGGCTGACGCTGCCTAAAGAATAAGCATCTTAGAATAGTCGGGAATAACGATATTTTATAAATAAATCAATAAGTTAATATGGGCGCGCCGCTTGTTCAGGCAAGCGGCGTCGTGTTACTGTTTGCGTCAGATTGCCGCAGTGGTTTCCTCGATTCCCGGTATGGAGCAGGTGGATACGGACGACTGTGCAGGCGGGTCGGCAGGCGTGTTTGTATTTCAATCCCGCCCCAATCATTCGCTGACGCGCACTCAGGAACGGCTCGCGTTCTGGAGTCTGGCGGCACTGTGTTTTGCCACGGCGACCGGTTTTGCGCTGCTGGGCTACTGGTTGATCCTGCCGTTTGCCGGATTGGAGATCGGTCTGCTGGCTTGGGCTTTTTGGGTTTTGCGTCGTCGAGAGGGCGATTACGAAACGCTCACGATCGAAGGCGATATCGTGATGCTGGAATGGCGTGCCGGCACACGGAGAGGGCATCGCGAAATGAATCGCCAATGGGCACGCGTAGTATGCGATTGCAGCACGCGCGGCAGAAATTGCCGTCTGAGCGTGAGTTCTCATGGTCGCGAAACGGAAGTCGGACAGTATCTGAGTGACGAGGCGCGGCTGCAACTGGCCGCCACGTTACGCAGCAAGTTGCAGGCAAAGATGCAGGCACGCCGCAACGACTACCCATAACAAAGTCGGAGAGGACGGGGGCGCGATGAAAAGCATGTGGCAACGGGCAGGAACGATGGGAGCGGCATGGGCGGCATGGGCGGTCAGCCGGCCGGCACTGGCGGAATATGCGGTCAACCTGCAGCCGCCTGCGAGCAGGGTGGCGCAGGACGTGTTCCAGCTGCACAATCTCATCATGCTGGTGGTTTTGGGCATCTTCGTTGTGGTATTCGGCACGATGTTCTACTCGCTGCTGAAGCATCGCAAATCGCTCGGCCATCAGGCGGCAAATTTTCATGAAAACACCACGGTCGAAATCATCTGGACGGTGATTCCTTTCATCATCCTGATGGGAATGGCCTATCCCGCCGCCAAGGTGGTGATCGACATGAAGGATACGTCC
The DNA here is from genome assembly GCA_036382965.1 of Thiobacillus sp. GTDB lineage: Bacteria > Pseudomonadota > Gammaproteobacteria > Burkholderiales > Thiobacillaceae > Thiobacillus. The sequence continues at coordinate 3,782 of DASVPF010000118.1, read as the reverse complement.
AACCCGGACATGACCGTCAAGATCACCGGCTATCAGTGGAAGTGGGGCTACGACTACCTCAACGACGGAATCAGTTTCTACAGCAGCCTCGCCACCCCGCGCGACCAGATCGAGGGCGCTGCCGCCAAGGATGAGCACTACCTGCTGGAAGTCGATGAGCCGATGGTGGTTCCGATCGGCAAGCGCGTGCGCTTGCTGATTACCGCCAACGACGTGATCCATTCGTGGTGGATGCCGGCGTTTGGCGTCAAGCAGGACGCTATTCCCGGCTTCATCCGCGACACCTGGTTCAAGGCCGACAAGATCGGCACCTACCGCGGCCAGTGCGCCGAGTTGTGTGGCAAGGATCACGGCTTCATGCCGATTGTGGTGAACGTCGTCTCAGAGGAAGACTACAAGGCCTGGGTGGCGAAGAAGAAAGGCGCGGCCAGCACGGCCGCTGCCGACAACGGCAAGGCTTTCGACGTGGCCGAACTGGTTGCCCGCGGCGAGAAGGTGTTTTCGGCCAATTGCGCAGCCTGCCACCAAGCGAACGGCATGGGCCTGCCCGGCACGTTCCCCGCGCTTAACGGTTCGAAAGTGGCGACCGGCCCGCTCGCCGGGCACCTCCAGGTCGTGTTGAACGGCAGGCCCGGCACCGCGATGGCGGCATTCGGTAAACAGTTGTCCGACGCCGATATCGCCGCGGTGGTGACTTACGAGCGCAACGCCTGGAACAACAAGATGGGCGACGCGGCGCAGCCCGCGGACGTCGCAGCCGCCCGCGGCGCAGCCACCGAAGCCGCGGCCCCCGCAGCGCAATGAACGACCGAAAGGAGAGCCCGACCATGTCTGATGCAGCACACGCCCACGGCCACGACGATCACGGACATCATGCGCACCCGACCGGGATGATGCGCTGGCTGACCACCACCAACCACAAGGACATCGGCACGCTGTACCTGTGGTTTGCGCTGATCATGCTGTTCTCCGCCGGCACCATGGCGCTTCTGATCCGCGCCGAACTGTTCCAGCCGGGCCTGCAGCTGGTGCACCCCGACTTCTTCAACCAGCTCACCACCATGCACGGCCTGATCATGATTTTCGGCGCCATCATGCCGGCCTTCACAGGCTTTGCGAACTGGCAGGTGCCGCTGATGATCGGTGCGCCGGACATGGCCTTCCCGCGCATGAACAACTGGAGTTTCTGGCTGCTGCCGGTGGCGGGCCTCATGCTGTTCAGCTCGTTCCTCCTGCCCGGCGGCGCAGTGGCGGGCGGCTGGACCATGTACCCGCCGCTCTTCATCCAGGGCGGGATTTCGTATGACCTGACGATCCTGGCGGTGCACATCATGGGCCTGTCGTCGATCATGGGCTCGATCAACATCATCACGACCATCCTCAACATGCGCGCACCCGGCCTCACGCTGATGAAGATGCCGCTGTTCGTATGGACCTGGCTGATTACCGCCTATTTGCTGATCGCCACCATGCCAGTGCTGGCAGGCTCGGTAACCATGCTGCTGACCGACCGCAATTTCGGCACCCACTTCTTCAACGCGGCGGGCGGCGGCGACCCGGTGATGTTCCAGCACATCTTCTGGTTCTTCGGGCACCCCGAGGTATACATCCTGATCCTGCCGGCGTTCGGCATCGTCTCGCAGATCATCCCGACCTTCGCGCGCAAACCCTTGTTCGGCTACGCCTCGATGGTCTACGCCACGGCGTCGATCGCGATCCTCTCCTTCATCGTCTGGGCGCACCACATGTTCGCCGTGGGCCTGCCCGCGGCCGCCCAATTGTTCTTCATGTTCTCGACCATGCTGATCGCGGTGCCGACCGGGGTGAAGGTATTCAACTGGGTGGCCACGATGTGGAAGGGTTCGATGACCTTCGAGACGCCGATGCTGTTCGCCATCGCCTTCGTCTGCCTGTTCACCATCGGCGGTTTTTCCGGTCTGGTGCTGGCGATCGCGCCGGTCGACATCCAGTTGCAGGACACCTATTACGTGGTGGCGCACTTCCATTACGTGCTGGTTTCCGGCGCGCTGTTCTCCATCTTTGGCGGCATCTACTTCTGGCTGCCGAAGTGGACCGGCCACATGTACGACGAGACGCTCGGCAAATGGCACTTCTGGCTGTCGGTCATCGGCATGAACATCCTGTTCTTCCCGATGCACTTCCTGGGCCTGGCCGGCATGCCGCGTCGCATCCCGGACTACGCCCTGCAGTTCACCGAGTTCAACCAGATCGCCACGGTGGGCGCATTCATTTTCGGTTTCAGCCAGTTGATCTTTCTGGTCGTAGTGCTGAAGGCGATCAAGGGCGGAGCCAGGGCGGCCGACCGGGTGTGGGAAGGCGCCGAAGGCCTGGAATGGACGGTTCCGTCGCCCGCGCCGTACCACACGTTTGAAACGGCCCCGGTGCTGAAATGAGCGACCCCGCAAGCATGGCGGACAAGCCCAACGGCAAATATCGTACGGCAGCCATGCTGGCTGTCCTTGCCCTTGGCTTGTTCCTGTTCACCCTGTACAGCGGATTGAAATAGCGATGGCGGTGGGCAATGCCGGAACCCTGGCCAAGCTGGTTGTGGTGACGCTCGGCATGTTCGGTTTTGGCTTTGCCCTGGTGCCGTTTTATTACAAGATTTGCGAGGTCACCGGCCTCAATTCGGGCGACGTGCAAAGCCTGGTGAAAAACACGCAGGTCGACAGTCGCCGCTGGGTGACGCTGGAATTCGACGCCAATACCAATGCGGCGCTGCCATGGACGTTCACGCCCATGCAGCGCAGCCTCAAGGTACATCCGGGCCAATTGGTTCAAGTCGAATACGAGGTCGTCAACCGCAGCGATCGGGCGATCGTGGGGCAAGCGGTGCCGAGCTATGGCCCGGCGCGCGCGGCAGCATTCTTCAAGAAGATCGAATGCTTCTGCTTCACGCCGCAAACCCTGGCGGCGGGCGAACGTCGCCGGATGCCGGTGCTGTTCGTGCTGGATCAGGCGATGGATCGCGATCTGCACACTGTGACCCTGTCGTACACCTTCTTCGATACCGGTACGAAGGCGCGCACGGCGGATGTGCAAGGCGGGCGGCTTCGTGGCTGAGGGCGGCAACCTCAAGGCGGCCCTGGCGGTACTCTGGAGTTTCTTCGGCGTACGCCGGCGGCGCGATTACGACGCCGATGCGCAAAGCCTGACCCCGGCGCAGGTCGTGATAGCCGGCTTGATCGGTGGTGCGGTATTCGTGTTGACGATGTTGATGCTGGTGTATCTGGTGATGCAGTTCGTGAAGTGAACCAACCACAAGACGAGAAAGAGGGGACGAGATGAGTCTGGCACAAACCGACAAGTACTATCTGCCGCAACCATCGCTCTGGCCGATCATCGGTTCGGTCGCGCTGCTGACGATGGCTGTGGGCGGCGTCATGACCATGCACGAGATCCACAATGGCGGCTGGGTATTGCTGGCCGGGGTGGCAGTCCTGTTCTTCATGATGTTCGGCTGGTTCGGCGAAGTGATTCGCGACAGCGAGGCGGGGCGCTACAACAAGCAGGTCGATTCCTCGTTCCGCTGGTCGATGAGCTGGTTCATCTTTTCCGAGGTAGTGGTACATCCCGCGGCCCTCGGAATTGAAATATTCCGGGATCCCGGGGTATATCCTGCTTTTTTCGGTGCGCTGTTTTACACCCGGGTGTTGTCGGTGCCCTGGCTAGGCGAATCCGACACGATGGCGCAGCTCTGGCCCGCGTTCAAGGCGACGTGGCCGACCGCCGGACCGGGACTGGCGGCTGAAGGCTACCAG
>DASVPF010000117.1:0-2000 GCA_036382965.1 Thiobacillus sp. | reverse complement strand
TTCCGCATCGGGAATGGTCGGCGTGTCGAGGACGTAGTAGGCGTAGTTGTGGCGTTCGATTTCCTGGCGCAGCCGGGTGGCGCGCGCCAGCACATCGGTCGGCGCCATCAGGAGAACAAACGCAGCGACCGCCGGGATCCGGATGGCACGCCGCGCGCTTCCATGCGCTCGTAGATGTGCACGAGCTGGGTGCGGATTTTTTCGATGCCGGTGTCGGTCAGCGGGCGCAGGTTGTCGTCCACCAGGATGCCGCCGACTTCGTTGGCGAGCTTGCGGCCAAACGCCACCATGCCGTCGAACACCTTCAAGCCGTCCGGCACGCGCGGCACGTCGAACTGCAGGGTGACGCCCTGCGAGGTTTGCCCGTCGATCACCTGGGCGCTGAACGGCTCGGCATCGTGGTTGCACAAGGCATAGAGCGGCTCGCTGCGGCTGTCGAGCAGCTGGAACACGCCGTCCACGCCCAGCACCATGCCACTGCTTTCCGCCTCGCGCACGATACGCGTCAGGTTCACCGCGCCTTCGCCGCGCGCCACCACGTTAAGGCCGATGAGGACATCGACGTCGACGCAGAAACGGTCGATCGCCTGCGCGCGCTCCAGGGCTTCGGCCACGTCGTCGCAGGCGACACGCAGGCCATGGGTCTGCGCCGTGGCTTGCAGCACGTCGCACAGCGCCGCGAGCTGCTCACCCTGCACCGCGCCGTTGCGGTCGGCCAGCTGCATGGTGACCGCCACCTGCTGATAGTGCACGTCGCGCCAGGGCTGGACCTCCTCCCATTGCGTCGCGCCCACCGGCAGGCCGATCCAGCGCACCGCCTTGCCCAGCGTGCGCGCATGGTTGAAGGCATCGGCAAACACGTTCGCCAGCATGCCGTCGCTGCCGACACGGATGCGGTATTCGATCAGTTCGTCGTAGGGTGCGGGAGACGTGGCCACCGGCGGATGGGCCGGGCGCGGGGTAGCGGCCGGGGGCGGGGGCGCCGATACGTCCGCCGGGGGAACCGGCGCCGCATCGACCGGCGATTCGCTATGCATCTCGGGCGCGTCGGTCTCGTTCGCGTCGGCAGGATCGAAGGTCGGCTCCCGCAAGGCGGGCTCGACCCGATGGCGCGTTTCGCGCGGCACCGCCCCGGGCTGCATCAGGGCATCGCCCATCGGTGACTGAAAGGCCGCATCCGCCTGCCTGCGGAAGCGGCGCTCCTGAATCCAGTTGAACAACAGCACGGCCGCCACAATGGCCACACCGATCACCACCAAGCCGATTTGCAGATCACTCATTCGTTTTTCCCGACTGAACAGCGCGGGCGGCCACCACGCGAACGAACCATTCGTCCGGCGCAACCATGCCCAGTTCATTGCGCGCGCGCTCCTCGATCGCGTCACGCCCCTGCTTGAGGTCGCCGAGCTCTGCCAGCAGGCCCGCATTGCGGCTCTGCAGGCGCTGGTTCAGCGCCTGCTGGGTCTCGATTTTGTGCGCACGCTCACGCACTTTCAACCAGCCGCCCTCGCCCAGCCACAACGGGTATTGCAGCAGCAAGGTCGAGGCGACCAGCACCCAGGTCAGGCCCCGGCTGCGTAAGCGCGCGATAAGCCTAACCGCGTTAGCCGCGCTGGCGGAAGGCATCGCGTCCGGGGTAGCTTGCCGTGTCGCCGAGTTCTTCCTCGATGCGCAGCAGCGGGTTGTATTTGGCCATGCGGTCGGAACGCGACAGCGAGCCGGTCTTGATCTGGCGCGCGTTGGTTGCCACCGACAAATCGGCAATCGTGGTGTCCTCGGTCTCGCCCGAGCGATGCGAGATCACCGAGGTGTAGCCCGCCTGCTTGGCCATCTCGATCGCCTGGAAGGTCTCCGACAGGGTGCCGATCTGGTTGACCTTGATCAGGATCGAATTGGCGATGCCGTCGGCGATGCCTTGGCTCAGCCGCTTGACGTTGGTCACGAACAGATCGTCGCCGACCAGCTGGACGCGATCGCCGAGGCGGTCGGTGATCAGCTTC
>DASVPF010000116.1:0-1588 GCA_036382965.1 Thiobacillus sp. | reverse complement strand
AGGCTTGCTGCTGACCGCTCTGCCGGGATGGGCAGAAACCGTCAACCTGCAGCAGGCTGTGGAAATGAGCCTGGCTGCCGATCCCCGCATCAAGGACCGCGAACAGGTGGTCGAAGCCGCGCGCGGCATGCTGCAGGAAGTGGAGGGCAATGGCGGCTGGCGGGTCAGCGCCAACGCCTTCCTCGGGCTCGCGCCGAAAGTCGAGGGCGGCTTCTACCAGGGCGGTGCCTTCTCCGGAACGACGCCGCGCAGCGACCTTTACCCGCTGGACGGCGTTTCAGACTGGACGCACCTGGAATTCGCGCTGATCAAGCCGCTCTATACCTTCGGCAAGATCGAGCATTACGGCGAGGCGGCGCAGGGCAATATCGACCTCAAGCGCGGCGAACTCACGCAGTCGCGCACCGACACGGTGTACGACACCAAGCGCGCCTACTTCGGCTATCTGGCCGCGCGCGATGCCCGGCTGTTTCTGGACGACATGCAGGAACGGCTGAACCGGGCCGTCGCCTCGGTCGAGCGCAATCTCAAGGAAGAAAGCGGAGAGTCCAAGCAATCCGACCTGTATGCGCTGCAAACCGCACAAGGCCTGCTGGCCAAGTATGCGTATCAGGCACGCGCCATCGAAAAAATCAGCCTCGACGGTCTGAAGGTGCTGACCGGCGCCGGCCTGAAGGCCGACCTTACGGTGGTCGACGAGCGCATCGAGCCGGTCGCCTTCCCGCAGATCGATCTGGCCGAGTTCCAGGCGCGCGCGCTGCAGGAGCGTCCCGAAATGCAGCAACTCGAAGCCGGGCTGCGCGCCCGCCGCGCCCTGGTGGCGGCCAAGAAGGCGGATCGCATGCCGGACGTGTACGCCGGCGTGATCGGGCAACTCAACTACGCCTCGCAGCGCGAGCGCCTGGACAATCCCTATCTCTACGATCCTTTCAACGGCGGCGGCGTCACCCCGGTGGTCGGCGTGAAGTGGGACACCGTGTTCGGCGTCGCCAGCGCGCGCGTCAATCAGGCACAGGCCGAACTGGAGGCGCTCAACCACAAGAAGGCCTTTGCGGTCGCCGGCATTCCGTTCGAAGTGGGCGAAGCCTATGTCAACGCCCAGGCCAACCATGACGCGCAGCGCGAGCTCGCCAAGGGGGCGGCGGCGGCCCGGCGCTGGATGATCGCCTCGCTGGCCGACCTGTCGGCCGGGATGGCAAGCGCCGACAAGGTGGCGGATGCGATCAAGAACTACGTCCTGATCCAGACCGAATATCTGCGCACGGTGAACGACTACAACATGAACGTGGCGCAGCTGGCTCGCCTGACCGGCGAACTCAAATAGCGGCCGGCATCCAACGCCGATTACATTTTTCGAATAGGACACAGAGTTATGTTGCGTACATTCTTGCTGCTGCTGGCGCTGATGCCGGGATTCAACGCCGGCCAGGCGCTGGCCGCGGACACGCCGCCCGACGTGCTGGCACGCACCACCACCCAGGACGTTCTCGCCATCCTGAAGCAGGACAAGGAAATCCGCGGCGGGCTGTTCACGGGCTACATGACGTCGCGTGAGACCGCGAGCGCGGTCGGCGAACGCCGGTCGAAC
>DASVPF010000115.1:0-4195 GCA_036382965.1 Thiobacillus sp. | reverse complement strand
AACAGGGCAGCGGCAGCCAGGCCTCGCAGAAGCCGAACGAGCTGTCGCCTTCCGAGCGCGAGGGACGCGCCGAACAGAGTCTGCTGCAGGACACGCTGAAGGGCATGACCGCGCAGTTCAACGAGCGCGTGCAGCAACTGTCGCAGACGGTCGACGGCCGGCTGAACGAAATCTCCGGCAAGGTCGCCGAGCGGCTCGACGAAGGCTTCAAGAAGACCAACGAAACCTTCACCTCGGTGATGTCGCGTCTGGCAGTGATCGACGAGGCGCAGAAGAAAATCGAAGGGCTGGCATCCAACGTCGTGTCGCTACAAGAGATATTGGGCGACAAGCGCTCGCGCGGCGCCTTCGGCGAAGTCCAGCTGGAGGCGCTGGTGAGGAACAGCCTGCCGCCCGACGCCTATGCGTTTCAACACACACTGAAAAGCGGCGCGCGCGCCGACTGCGTGCTGATCCTGCCCGAGCCAACCGGCACGGTATGCGTCGATTCCAAGTTTCCGCTGGAAAACTACAGCCGCATGTTCGACGACAGCCTGCCGCCGGGTGAGCGCGACGCGGCGCGGCGGCAGTTCAAGATGGACGTCAAGAAACACGTCGACGACATCGCCGCCAAATACGTCGTCGAAGGTGAAACGTCGGACGGCGCGGTGATGTTCCTGCCGGCCGAGGCGGTGTTCGCCGAGATCCACGCTTACCATCCCGACCTGGTCGAGCATGCACAGAAGAAACGGGTGTGGCTGACCTCGCCGACCACGCTGATGGCGGTGCTGAACACGGCGCGCGCAGTGATCCGCGATTCGGAAACCCGGCGCATGGCCCACGTCATCAAGGACGAACTCGGCAAATTGGCAAAAGATTTCGCGCGCTTCGACGAGCGCATGAAGAAGCTCGCCAGCCACATCGAGCAGGCCAGCAAGGATGTGAGCGAGGTGCGCGTTTCCAGCGACAAGATCAGCCGCCGCTTTCAGCAGATCGAGCGGGTCGAACTCGAGCATCCGGATGCCGCCGCTGCGCGCCTGCTCGACACCGACGCCGACGAGTGAGCGCAGGCGAATGAACTGGTTTGGCCGCTGGCGGCGCGCCCGCATCCTTGAGCGGCATCGCATCCCACTCGACCTTTTCCGCGCCGGGGTCGAAGGCCTGCCGATCCTACGCGGGCTCAACTCCGACGAACTGTTGCGCCTGCGCGAGTCCGCCAGCCTGTTCATCCATCACAAAACGTTTTCCGCAGCCGGCGGCGCCGACGTCGACGCTGCCACCCAGCTTGCCATCGCATTGCAGGCCTGCCTGTTGACGCTCAATCTGGGTGAAGAGAGCTACCGCGGCTGGAACGAGATCATCCTCTACCCCGACGAATTCCTGCGCCATCGCGAGGAAATGGACGAAGCCGGTGTCGTGCATCGCTCGCGCGACATCCTCGCTGGCGAATCCTGGCTGGGCGGCCCGCTCGTCCTGTCGATCGCCGATGTAAAAGTCAGCGGCCAGGCCGATGGCTACAACGTCGTGCTGCACGAATTCGCCCACAAGCTCGACATGCTGAACGGCGACGCCAATGGCTTTCCGCCGCTGCATCGCGGTATGGATGCCGCCGCATGGGCACGCGATTTCGGCACTGCGTACGACGATTTGTGCGCGCGCGTCGACGCCGGCGAGGACACCGCGATCGATCCCTACGCCACCACCGCCCCGGCCGAGTTCTTTGCCGTGCTGACCGAAATGTTCTTCGAGTTGCCTGGGTTGCTGCGCGCCGAATACCCTGCGGTCTACCAACAGCTGCAACAGTTCTATCGCCAGCACCCACTGCAACGGCTGGGAGATTCGGCATGAACCCGATCCGGCCACGAGCGGCGGCGCGCATCGACGACATCGCACCGTTTCACGTCATGGACATCCTGGCGCGCGCGCAGGCGTTGCAAGCTGCCGGGCGCGACATCATCCATCTCGAAATCGGCGAACCCGACTTTGCCACGCCCGCCTCCATCGTCGAGGCCGGCATTGCCGCGCTGCGCGCCGGCCACACGCACTACACCGGCGCTCTGGGTCTCACCGAGCTGCGCGAGGCCATCGCCGGATTTTATGAATCGCGCTGGCAAGTCGCGGTCGAGCCCACACGCATCGCCGTCACGCCCGGCGCCTCCGGTGCGCTGCTGCTGGCGCTGGGTCTGCTCTCCGGCCCCGGTGACGATGTACTGATGGCCGATCCCGGCTATCCCTGCAACCGCCACTTCGCCCGCTTCTGCGAGGCGCGCGCGGTAAGTGTGCCGGTCGACGCCAGCAGCGGCTTTCAACTCACGCTCGAGTTGATCGAACGCCACGCCACCCCGGCCACCCGTGCCGTGCTGATTGCGAGTCCGTCCAATCCCACCGGCACCGCCATTGCAGTGGACGAACTTGCACGCATTCGCGAGTGGTGTGCTGCGCAGGGTGTGGCACTGATCGTCGACGAGATCTATCTGGCGCTCACCTACGACGGCGCCGAACACAGCGCCGCGCGCTGGGATGACGTGTTCGTCGTCAACAGCTTCTCGAAATATTTCCTGATGACCGGCTGGCGGCTCGGCTGGCTACTTGCTCCCGCCTGGGCCATGCCGGCGCTGGAACGGCTCGCGCAGAATCTGTTCCTGGCCGCATCCACTCCGGCGCAGCATGCCGCCCTGGCGGCATTCGCCCCAGCAACTCTGGAGATACTCGAATCCTGCAAGGCCGAGCTGCGCACCCGCCGCGACTTTCTGCTACCGGCCTTGCGCAAGCGCGGGTTTGTCATCTCGGTCGCCCCGCAGGGTGCGTTTTATCTGTATGTCGATTGCAGCCGGTTCACCTCGGACAGCCATGCATTCGCCAACCGATTACTCGAACACGCGGGTATTGCTGCAACGCCCGGCGTCGACTTTGGTTCGCATCACGCGACACACCACATCCGGTTTGCCTACACGCAGCCCATGCCACGGCTGGCCGAAGCCATGACGCGGCTCGATCGTTTCTTGCAGGCAAGAAAAACCGGCCCGAAGGCCGGTTTTTTCTAGTCCCTGAACCTGAAATTACTTGGCAGGTGCAGCGGGAGCAGCAGGAGCAGCACCAGCAGCAGGCGCTTCAGCAGCGGGAGCAGCAGGAGCGGGCGCTTCGGCAGCAGGCGCAGCGGGAGCGGCAGCAGGCGCTTCAGCAGCAGGCGCGGCGGGAGCGGCAGCAGCAGGCGCTTCAGCAGCGGGCGCTTCGGCAGGAGCAGCTTCTTTTTTGCTGCAAGCGGTCATGGAAACAGCCAGCAGAGCAGCCAGGAGAACGGAGTATTTCATTTGATTTTCCCTTTTACGAATATAAAAACCCACACCAGAGATCGGTCCGGGACTTGTGATCCAGCCGACGCGCGGAATTCTAGCAAATCGCCAAAAGAAAACCACAATCTATTGAATTTCTTCTGTTAAGCAATCATTGCGTTGCTTAATTACAACAAGGCGGGACGGCCAATTCACTCACTCAGAATCAGGATTGCAGCACAGATCGGTAGGTCTATTTGGCGACTTTTGCGCGAACAAATTCCACGAGTCTTTCCGGCAGATTGCCTGCGGCCAGTGCATGGCCATAGGCAGAATGGACTTCACCGGTTTTTCCCTGGGCTTCCATGTCGCGCGCGAGTTCTTCGGTCAGGCCGTGGATGTCGTCGGTGCGCCGGTAGAGCCGGTCGATGGCCGACAGCAGGTCGCCCTCGGCGACGACGGCGAGCTGGATGCCTTCCTGGATCAGGCGGGCGACTTCGTCGTAGGCAAAGAGGTCGGTCGGATCGGCCATGCCGACGAAAATGTCGCCGTCCCGCCGCGCCAGCGGGATGGCCCGGAAACGCCGCGCCTGCGTTTCCGGCAGCAGTTGCAGAATGGACGCGTCCGGACTGAATTTCCGGAGATCGACGAAGGGAATGGTCAGCTGCCGCGCCAGCGCCTGGGCAATGTCGTTTTCGCCCGCCAGTCCGCTTTCGACAATGATGCGGCCGAGCCGGCGCCCGCTCTTTTTCTGCGCGGCCAGCGCAATGTCCAGATCGGCGCTGGAGATGACTTTCTGCTGGACCAGCAGGTCGCCCAGGCGGATTTTCTGGCGCGCCGGCGGCGAAGCTGCGGAAGATGGGGCGGGCTCTGTCTGCATGTTTCTCGGATTACCTCGAAAGGATGAGCACGTATCGGCCTTATCCGGCGTTAGCTTTAAGCGG
>DASVPF010000114.1:0-8060 GCA_036382965.1 Thiobacillus sp. | reverse complement strand
CAGGTTTCTTGGATAAAAGGTCAAAGAACATGCTTGAGCATGAGGGCGAGAAAGCAATTGCTGGCCTGGCTGTAATAGAGCAGAAGTAATTGGGAACGTTTACAGACTGGCAAAGCCAATTCTGTGGTGACTTTCCCTTTGTGCCTCACTGATATTGGCCATCATGCAAGTGAGATTTGATGCAGTTGCTTCGTAAAGTTGGCAAGCGCTGTAAGTTGCTGTTTTTAAATAAAAACAATTAGTTACAAGCAGCCCCTACGAACCAAGGGGTCAGGAGTTCGAATCTCTTCGGGCGCACCAGAATTTAAGGGGTTAGCGAAAGCTAGCCCCTTTTTACATCCGGCAACGTAGCCAAATCGTAGCCCCTGTTTCCCTCGACCACATGGAGGCCCGAGAGCCTATCCACGTAGTTGGCCAGGTGTTCACTGGACAGGTGCGCATACCGCCTCACCATTTCCACCGATTCCCAGCCGCCCAACTCCTGCAGGACATGGAGCGGGGTTCCCGCCTGAACGTGCCAACTTGCCCAGGTGTGGCGCAGATCGTGCCAGCGAAAATTCTCGATGCCGGCCCGCTTCAACGCCTTTTCCCAAGCACTGTTGTTCGGCATCCCTATCGGGTTTCCCCGGTAGCTGAAAACATGCGTGGCGTGCTTCCCAAGCTGCCCCCGCAAAACCACCACGGCGGCATTTGAAAGCGGCACGGCAATCGCCTTGCGCGCCTTCGCTTGGTCGGCATGTACCCATGCACAGCGACGCTCCAAGTCCACTTGCGACCACAATAAGCCGGTTACGTTGGACTTTCTCAAGCCCGTTTCGAGGCTGAACCGCACCATGGCACGTAAATGCTCGGGCAGTTCGGCCAAGAGCCGGGTGGCCTCTTCTTTCGACAGCCAGCGGATACGGCGCTTGGGCTCGGGCAGCATACGAAAGTACGGCACCCGATCCAGCCATTCCCACTCATTGGCTGCTTTACGGAGGATGGCCCGCACCACCTCAAGGACACGATTCACAGAGGAATTTGCCACCCCCTCCGCTTTCTTCGCGGTCATGATCTTGTCGATCAGGTCGCGGTTGATGTCCGTCAGCGGTACGTCACACAAATAGGCATCCAGCCAGCGCAGATGGAACTTGTCGCTTACCTGGGAGGCCTTGTCTAGTAAATTAGGGGCGATTCAGTTGGCGGAATGATGTTGGAGCTTGGAAAGCTTATGAGGCAACCCGTTTAGCCTGAAGCCCCGGCCCCCAAGTCGACCTCGACGTGGTGCGTCCGGCGATCGTCCACGAGGGGAATCGTGCCTGGCCGCCCTGCTCCCTCGCCCTCCGCCGCCTTGATCTCGACGCCGTCGACCGACACGCGCATCTCGCGTGCTGGCAGTTCGGCGACGCGCCTGATCGCGATGTGGTAGACGGTCTCGCGGTAACGGTAATGGATGACGTAGGACACCCAATGCGCAGGGATGCACGGCGCGATGCGCAGACGGTCGACTTCGAGGCGCACGCCCAGCAGCGTTTCGACGGCCAGCCGGTACATCACGCCCGCCGCGCCGGTGTACCAGGTCCAGCCGCCGCGGCCGGTGTGGGGCGGTGCGCCGTAAATGTCCGCGCACATGACGTAGGGTTCGACCTTGTAGCGTTCGATCTGCTCAGGCCGGCTGCTGCGATTGACGGGGTTGAGCATGGCGAACAATTCCCACGCGCGCGCCGTGTCGCCCAGCATGGCGAACGCCATCGCGGTCCAGATCGCGCCATGGGTGTATTGGCCGCCGTTTTCGCGCACGCCGGGCACGTAGCCTTTGATGTATCCGGGTTCGAGGTCCGAGCGATCGAAAGGCGGCGTGAATAGCTGGATCAATTGCTCGTCGCGCCGCACCAGGCGCCGGTCCACCGCCGCCATCGCCTGGCGGGCCCGCGCGGGATCGCCGCCGCCCGAAATGACCGACCAGCTCTGGCTGATCGAGTCGATCTGGCACTCGTCGTTGCCGGCCGATCCCAGTGGGGTGCCGTCGTCGAAATACGCCCGCCGGTACCACCCGCCGTCCCAGGCATGGGTCTCGATGCTGCGGCGCAGCAGCGCCGCCTGCGCGGCGCACGTTTCGGCAAAGGCCGCGTCGTTTCTGCCATGCGCCAGATCGGCAAACAATTGAAGATTTTCGAACAGGAACCACGCCAGCCATACGCTCTCGCCCCGGCCCTCGCGACCGACGAGATTCATGCCGTCGTTCCAGTCGCCGCAGCCCATCAGGGGCAGGTGATGTTCGCCAAAACGCAGGCCATGCTTGATCGCGCGCGCGCAATGCTCATACAGGCTCGCCGTTTCGGCCGATCGCTGCGGCTGGTCGAAGTACGCCTCTTCTTCCGGATTCAATTCGCGGCCTTCCAGAAAATGGACCGACTCGTCGAGCACGCCGGTATCGCCGGTCGCCAGTACATAGCGGCAGGTTGCATAGGGTAGCCACAGATAGTCGTCCGAGAAATGCGTCCGCACGCCCTGCCCGCTGGGCGGGTGCCACCAGTGCTGGACGTCGCCCTTGACGAACTGGCGTTCGGCGCAGCGGATCAGCTGTTCGCGCGCAAGCCACGGCGTCGCATGGATCAGCGCCATGGTGTCCTGCAATTGATCGCGGAAGCCGTAGGCGCCGCCGGACTGGTAATAGCCGCTGCGGCCCCACAGCCGGCTGGACAGGATCTGATAGACCAGCCAGCCGTTGGCCAGCACGTTCAGCGCAGGATCCGGCGTCTCCACGTAGACGGCTCCCAGAGTGCGGTTCCAGTGTTCCCACACCGCTTCCAGTGCCTGCCGCGCACGCGCCGGCCCGCTGAAGCGCTGGACGAGTTGCTGCGCGTCCTCGGCGTTGCGGGCGGCGCCGAAGACGAACACGATCTCGCGTTCTTGCCCGTCCGCCAGATCGATCTGGGTCTGGATCGCGGCGCAGGGATCGCGGCCCGCGCCGGTCCGGCCGGACAAGCGCTTGCGCAGCATGGCCGCGGGGCGGGCCAGCGAACCGTTGCGGCCGATGAATTCGGTGCGGTTTCCGGTCATCGTTCGTTCGCGTTCGCTGACCTGCGCAAAGACCACCCGATTGGCGCATCCGCGACCGTACGCATTGCGGGCAAACAGCGCCCCGCTGCGCGGGTCCGTTTCGGTGACGATGTGCATCAGATTGGCATGTCGCCACTCACCGAGCACCAGTTCCCAGTACCCGGTCAACGACAATCGCCGCGGTCGCTTCGAATGGTTGCGCAGCTTGACCACTGCAAACTTCACCGGCGCGTCCATGGCGACGTAGGTGAACAGTTCCGAGAAGATGCCGGCTTCGTCATGCTCGAACACACTGTACCCGAACCCGTGCCGGCACACATACCCCGACTGGCCACGTGCGGGCAGCGGGGTCGGCGACCAGAACGCCCCCGTGATCTCGTCGCGGATATACAGGGCCTCGCCGCTGCTGTCTGAAAGCGGATCGTTGTGCCACGTGGTCAGGCGGAACTCGTGCGCGTTTTCCACCCAGGTATAGGCGCTTCCGCCCTCGCTGACGACCGTGCCGATGTGCGGGCTGGCGATAACGTTGACCCAAGGCGCCGGTGTGGCCTGACCCGGTTCGAGGGTGACGACGTATTCGCGCCCGTCTGGGGTATAGCCCCCGAGGCCGTTGTAGAAAATGCGTTCGCGCGCGAGCAGCGGATGGACCGCCTCGGCCGCCGGTTGCAGCAGTGGCTCCAGATGGTCCGACAGGCGCTCGGCCGACACGCGGCGTTCCACCTGTTCGATCAGCGTTTCGGCGGTATCGCTGAACACAATGCGGGCGACCGTCTGGAACAGGACCCGCTCGTCCTCGGACAGCTCTTCGGCACGCCGCACGAAGACCCCGCCCGGCTTGTCGAGTACCTGCGCCTCGGGCCCTGCGTTGATCAGGCCCATGATCTGGTCCTGCAGCACCGCGCGGTAGCCCGAGAAATCCTCGTTCACAATGACCAGGTCCGCACTCAGTCCCTTCATCCGCCAATAGGCATGGGCTTGCAGAACCTGTTTGACCAGTTCGATGCGGCTTGTGTCACCGATGCGCACCAGGACGATCGGCAGATCGCCCGAGACGGCAAAGCGCCACAGTCCGGCCTGGCCCAGCTGGTTGCGGGCAATGATGCTGGGCGCGGCGCGGCGCAAGGCAGAGCCGTAAATGACGGAGGTGGCCAGGCGGCCAAAGAGCTGGGCATCGGCTTCGCTTGCATTGAGGTGGCGCAGGACCTCCTCGCTTTGGAACCAGGCCATCTCGAAGGCACGCTCGACGAAGTGCCGGTCGCCGTATTTCTCAAGCAAGGCCAGCGCGGCCTCACGCGTATCCGCGACCCCGGTAATGATCTGCACGGTCGCCGATTCGTCGGAGGACAAACTGAGTGTGCAACGGATCGCCACGATGGGATCGAGCACAGAACCCTCCGTGTTCGATAGCGGCGACGGGCCATGACGATCCAGCGCCATCGGGTTGGCCGCCGTTCGTCCCCGTCCGATGAAGCGGGCACGGTCCGTCTCGTAAGACGGCACGTCGGCAACCGCGCCCGGGGCGGTCAACAGATGAAACATCCACGGCACCTGCTCCCCGGGAGTGCGGCGCCGCCGTGTGCAGAGGATCGCCTGGCGATCCGGCAGGATTTCGGTCTGTACGAACAGATTGCTGAACGTGCGATGCGCCAGGTCGGCGCTCAACGGCGCCAGCACGACTTCCGCGTAAGTCGTCACCTCGATACGGCGGGATCGGGCCGTCTGGTTGGTGAGGGTGACACGGCGGATCTCGACGTCGTCTTCGGGCGAAACGCTGATCTCGGTGTGCGCCTCGATCGCCTGATCGCGGCGCCGGTATTCGGCGCGTGCCTGCACGAAAATCGCTTCGTAGTGGTCGGCGTGGCGCAGGGTCGGCTGATGCGCGGTCGACCAATAACGCCCGCTATCGCGGTCGCGCAGGTAAACGAAGGTGCCCCAGCAATCGCACGTGGCATCCTCGCGCCAGCGGGTGACGGCCAGATCGCGCCAGCGGCTGTAACTTCCGCCGGCATGGGTCGCCATGACGTGGTAGCGGCCGTTGGACAACAAGTGAACTTCGGGAATCGGCGTGTTCGGGTCGGTGAACACGCGCATGATTGCGCCGGCTTCCACGGTGGGCGGGTGGGCGGTGGCGCTCACCTCGGCAGCGTGCGGATGCAGGGTTGCGCCCTGCTTCGGCACGCGCTCCTGCAGCAGCAATTCCGTCGCCCGCGTGGCGGGGTCGGACATGAACCGGCGCTGCATCGGCTGGTTGAGCAATACATGCGCAAAGGCCAGCAGGCTCATGCCTTGATGATGCGCCATGAAGGCACGCACGATGGCGTGATTCCTGCCCCGCGGCACGCGCGACGGCGTGTAGTCGACCGCCTCGTAGAATCCATAGGCGCCAAGAAAACCTTGGTCGGTGAGCGTCTGCAGGTTGCGACAGGCTTCGCGCGGCTTCACCGTCAGTGCCAGTGCGCTGGCGTAAGGCGCAATGACCAGGTCATCCCCCAGCCCGCGCTTGAATCCCAGCCCGGGCACGCCGAACGCCCGGTATTGGTAGACCTGGTGCACATCGGTGGCGTTATAGCAGGACTCGGAAATGCCCCACGGCACGGCGCGTTGGCGGCCGTATTCGATCTGGCGCGATACCGCAGCCCGGCATGTCTGCTCCAACAAGGTGTTTTCGTAACTCGGCATGATCAGCCGCGGCATGAGGTACTCGAACATCGAGCCGCTCCACGAAATCAGGCTGACGTCGCCGCCGTGGCTGGTCAGCAGGCGGCCGAGTGCGAACCAGTGTTTCTGCGGCAGCTGGCCCTGCGCGATGAGCAGGAAGCTGGCCAGACGCGCTTCCGATGCCAGCAGGTCGTAGCAGGCCGGATCGCGGCGCCGTTCGCCGACGTCGTAACCGATGGTCAGCAGGCCGCACGAACTGTCGTAGAGAAACTCGAAATCCATCGCGGCCAGTTCGCGGCAACGATCCATCAATTCGTCGATGATTCTGAGCCGCTCCAGCGCGCCCTGGCAGGGAGGCACGTTCGCCTCGGGCGACGGCATGGATTCAGTGCCGTTGACCCCCACCCGCGCCAATTCCGCCAGTGTCGGGATGTGGTCGAAGCGGCCCGGCTCGGGCACCAGGAATCCAATGTCGTCCTGAAGCGTACGGACCTGGCGGTCGAATGCCTGCGCCCAGTAATACAGCTCGCCATCGATATCGATATCCACCGGCAGCCATGTCACCACGCCCCCGCCAATACGGTGAATCTCATTCAGCACGTGGTTGGCGGCCGGCAGGGTCTGTGGCGGACCGTCCAGGGTGAGCGTGTGGAGGGTGTCCTGCAGGAACGCGATCTTCTTTGCAAGATCGGGCGCGGGTGATGAGGGAACGTGTTCGGCCAGCACCTGCAAGGTGTCCTGCAGCCCCCGGAATGCATTTGACGCCAGCACCGGCTGATCTTTCAGCTCGGCCAGTCCTGCTTGCAGGGTGAGCAGGCTGCCGGCCAGGTTGCCACTGTCCACCGAGGAAACATAGTGCGGGCGAAGCGGCTCCAGGGTGCGCGTGTCGTACCAGTTGTAAAAATGGCCGCGGTAACGTTCCAGCTTGTCCAGCGTTGCCAGGGTGTTTTCGACCAGCCGCAGCAATTCTCCGGCGGGGAGATAGCCGAAATCGTAGGCCGCCAGGTCCGCCAGCAGCGACATGCCGATGTTGGTGGGTGAGGTTCGCGAGGCGATGGCCGGCGCCGGATATTCCTGGAAATTGTCGGGCGGCAGCCAGTTGTCATGCGGTCCGACGAAATCTGCGAAGTAGCGCCACGTTCGCCGGGCCGACGTGCGCAGGAACGCCCGCTGCTCAACGCTCAAATCCGGCATGCGGGAGGCAAGTGGCTTGCTGATCCACCAGCCGACGATGGGCGACCCCAGCCACAGCAGCAAGATGGGCGCAGTGAAGCGCCATACCGTCGACGGGCTGCCCACCATGTCCGCCGCCCAGGCCAGCGTCAGAATGATGGCCACAGCCAGAACGGGGGCGATCCACATCTCCCTGAAGAAATCGGCCAGAGTGCGGCGCGCATTGCGGTTTGCATAGCTCGGCAGTTGCCAGAGCAGCAAGCCTCGTCGCGTGAACGGCATCCGCACCCCGGAGCGCAGGATCGCATTCAGGCAGATCAGCATGTCGTACGGCAGAAAGACCAGGGTCAGCAGAGCAAGCAATATCGGGCGGCATGAAGACTTGCCTGTCAGGATCAGGTGCACCGGCCAGTCGCGCTGTTCGGGTTTGCGTATGAGCTCGATCGCGCTGGACAGCACGGTGGGCAGGAACACCACGGTCACGACCAGCAGGGTCCAGAATCCTGCCGGTCCCGGACCGAACACCCATCCGCCCGCCAGCAAGGCAAGCAACGACGGCGGCACCAGGCTGCGGCGGAGGTTGTCGAAGATTTTCCATAACGACAAACCCGACAGCGGGTTCGGTTGCCGCCCGCTCTTCGATCCATTCGCCCCATTCGCTACGGGCGCGCCCGGCACGCGTGGCAGCAGCCAGCCGGCCAGTTGCCAGTCGCCGCGTATCCACCGATGGCGCCGGCTGGCCTCGATGGCGTAGCTGGCCGGGTGCTCTTCGATGAGCTCGACATCGGTCACCAGGGCCGAGCGCGCATACCCGCTTTCCAGCAGGTCGTGGCTGAGGATGAGATTCTCCGGAAACCGCCCATCGACGGCCTGGCGAAAGGCATCCACATCGTAGATGCCCTTGCCGATGAACGACCCTTCCCCGAACACATCCTGATAGACATCCGATACCTCGCGCGTGTAGGGATCGATGCCGGACTCGCCCGCGAACAGTCTCGTGAAGCGTGAATGGCCCGCACTGGTCAGGCTGATCGACGCGCGCGGTTGCAGGATCGCGTAGCCTTCGACGATGCGGCCCTTGTCGGCATCGTAGACGGGCCGGTTGAGCGGATGCGCGATGTTGCCTATCAGGGCGCGGGCCACATCGCGGGGCAGTTGCGTGTCGGTATCCAGGGTGATGACGTACT
>DASVPF010000113.1:0-2070 GCA_036382965.1 Thiobacillus sp. | reverse complement strand
GGGAGGGAGCCGGCCGGCCGCGGGGACACGGCAGTGTCTGTTCGAATCGGGGCGGCGCTGGCGGTAACGCTGCGGCGGGGCGGGCTGCTGCAGGCGGTGTTGGTGTTGCCGTTGACGGTGCCGGTGCTGATCTTTGGTGTTGCCGCCGCCAACGCCGCCATCGTCGGGCCCGCGCCGTTTGGCCCTCCTTTCACCATTCTTTGCGCGCTATCCCTGGCAAGCTTCGTGATTGGGCCCATCGCCGCGGCTGCGGCGCTGCGCGCCGGGCAAGAATGACCCTGGCTGTGTAAAAACGCACCGGTGGATTTGATTCTGGCGATAAGATTCTCGCGCAATTTGCGGGAGGATCGGATGAGGCGCTTCGTTGAAGGTGCGGATCGCAGGCAAAGCACGCTGTTTCCTGGATGTCTGGAAGACTGGATCGGCGAGGATAATCCGGTTCGCGTCATCGACGTCTTTGTCGATGAACTCGATCTGTCTGAGCTTGGGTTCGGCGGGGTCGAACCCGAGGCCACCGGGCGTCCCTCCTATCATCCATCCAATCTACTGAAGCTCTACATCTACGGGTATCTCAATCGGGTCCAGTCGAGCCGTCGGCTGGAGCGTGAGGCCGGGCGCAACATTGAGGTGATGTGGCTGACGGGCCGGCTTGCTCCCGACCACAAGACGATTGCCGACTTCCGCAAGGACAACGGTCGTGCCATCCGCCGGGTCTGCTCCCGGTTTGTTGCGCTCTGCCGCATGATGGGCCTGCTCACGCAAGCCAGTGTTGCGATCGACGGCAGCAAGTTCAAGGCGGTGAATAACCGCGACAAGAACTTCACCCGGGCCAAGATGGAGCGGCGCATGGCGCAGATCGAAGAGAGCGTCGCGCGCTATCTGCAACAACTCGACAGTGCCGACCGGCAGGAGCCGTCCGAGGCGCTCAAAACCAAGACCAGCCGCCTGAAAGAGAAGATCGAGAAGTTGAAGGAGCAGATGCAGCGACTCGAGATTCTCAAGGTGAAAATGCTCGCTACACCGGCCCAGCAGATATCATTGACCGATCCCGATGCCCGCTCGATGGCGACGAGTGGCCGAGGCTCCGGCGTCGTAGGCTACAACGTCCAGGTCGCTGTCGAAACCAAGCATCATCTGATCGTTACGCATGAGGTGACCAACATCGGGAGCGACCGGTCGCAGCTCTCGCCCGTGGCCAAGGAGGCGAAGGCGACGCTGGAAGTGGAGAGCCTCGATGCCGTCGCCGACCGCGGCTACTTCAGCAGTGAGGAGATCCTGGCGTGCGAGGAGGCAGGCATCACGGTCACGTTGCCAAAACCGATGACCTCAAATTCAAAGGCGGCAGGGCGCTTCGGCAAGCAGGACTTCCGCTATCTGGCTGAGGAGGACGTTTACATCTGTCCTGCCGGCCAAAGGCTCGCCTACTCCTTCACCACCTCGGAAAATGGCTTAATCCTGCGCCGCTACGCGACCAATGCCTGCCAGAGCTGCGCCATCAAGCACAGTTGCACCACCGGTAAGGAACGACGGATCAGCCGATGGGAGCACGAACACATTCTTGAGGCGGTGCAGCGCCGGCTTGACGAGCATCCGGAGAAGATGCGCCAGCGGCGCGAGACGGTCGAGCACCCCTTTGGAACGATTAAGGCCCGAATGGGCGCAACTCACTTCCTGATGAAGACGCTGCCGCGCGTCGCCACCGAAATGGCGCTCCACGTGCTGGCCTATAATCTCACGCGCGTCATGAATATCATCGGCGTCCAACCGCTTATGGCGGCGATAAGGGCATAGTCGCCGACGACATGCGGCCGTCAAATATTGCGGAGGCACCCAGCATGGCTGGGGGCGCCGGGGACGCCGGGCGTCAGTGCTTCGCCCGAAGCGTTTTTACACAGCCAAGGCCCGAAGCTGACGGCGAGCGCGAAGAAGGCGAACAGCAGCGCGATTTCGGCGACCAGAAACACGCGCAGCACCGGTGCCTGGCGTGCGCGCAGGGCGGCGCCGGCCAGCCGTGCCAGCGCGATCACCATGGACGCCTATTGGGGCTCTGAAGCTTTGGAAGAGGTGCAC
>DASVPF010000112.1:0-1811 GCA_036382965.1 Thiobacillus sp. | reverse complement strand
ATGGCCGCCAGCATTTCCTTCACCGTGGTCTTGCCGTTGCTGCCGGTGATGGCGACGAGCGGAATCGCGAAGCGCAGGCGCCAGGCGGCAGCCAGCCTGCCGAGCGCAAGCCGGGTATCGTCGACGCGGATGGCAGCGATATCGGGAGCCTGCGCGGCATCCAGCACCACTCCTACCGCGCCTTGCCGCAAGGCCTCTGCGGCAAACGCGCCGCCATCGAATTTCTCGCCGCGCAAGGCAATGAAGAGATCGCCCGGCTGGATCGTGCGACTGTCGGTGGAGACGCGCAGCACGTCGGCATCCGCGCCCGCGAGGGGAACGCCCAGCATGGCGGCGGCTTCGGACAGGCGCAGCATCATGTCCACGCCTCCAGCGCCTTCTTCGCCACCGCCACGTCGGAGAACGGCAGCCGCTCGCCGGCAATTTCCTGGTAGTCCTCGTGGCCCTTGCCGGCGATCAGCACGACGTCGCCCTGATGCGCGCCGCCGATGGCCTCGAAAATGGCGCGGGCGCGATCCGGCTCGACGTGCGGGGTAGCGCCGATGCCGGGCAGGATGTCGTCGATGATGCGGCGCGCATCTTCGTTGCGCGGATTGTCGCTGGTGACCCAGATTTCGTCGGCGTCCCTGGCCGCGGCCTGCCCCATCAGCGGGCGCTTGCCGCGGTCGCGGTTGCCGCCGCAGCCGAAGACGCAGATGAGGCGGCCGCCGCTGACGATTTCGCGCAGGGTGGCAAGCACCTTCTCCAGCGCATCGGGCGTATGGGCGTAGTCGACCACCACCAGCGGATGCGCGTTGCCGCCGAAGGTCTGCATCCGCCCCGGCGGCGGGCTGACGTGCGCCAGCGCCCGGCAGGCGTCGTCGAGCTTGACGTCGGACACCAGCAGGGTGGTGAGCACGGCCAGCAGATTGGCGGCATTGAAGCGGCCCAGCAAGGGCGCGTCGAGTTCGGCATCGCCCCAGTCGGTGTGCAGCGCGAGGTGCAGACCCGCCTGCGACAGCCGCAGGGTTTTCCCCACCACGGCGCCGCGCTGGAAACCGTAGCCGGCGACGCGCGCCGGCCGCGTTTCGCCTTCGAGCCGCTGGCCGAACACGTCGTCGATGTTGAGCACCGCCCACTCCAGCCCCGGCCAGTTGAACAGCCGCGCCTTGGCGTCGGCATAGTTCTCCATGTTGCCGTGGTAATCGAGATGATCGCGCGACAGATTGGTCAGCACCGCCACGTTGAAGGCGGTGCCATTGACGCGCCCCTGCGCGAGGCCGTGCGACGACACCTCCATCGCGCACGCCGCCGCCCCCTGTTGCCGGTAGAACGCCAGACGCTGCTGCAGCTCGATGGCGTCGGGGGTGGTGTTGAGCGCCGCCGTGAGCGCGCCGGGAAAGCCGTTGCCGGTGGTGCCGATGACCGCCGTTTTGCGCCCCAATGCCGCGAAGGCCTGCGCGATCCAGTGCGCCACCGAGGTCTTGCCGTTGGTGCCGGTGACGCCGACCATGTGCAGTGCGCGCGAAGGCTCGCCGTACACGTGCGCGGCAATTTCACCGATGCGAGTTTTCAGTCCGACCACGCCCGCATTTGGCAGGGTGAGCGCCGGATCCCACTGGTAGTGGTCGGCTTCCCACAACACGCCGTCGACGTGTTGCGCCACCGCCTGCGGAATAAAGGCGCGACCGTCGCGCGCTTCGCCGGGATAGGCCGCGAACACGGTGCCGGGAATGGCCTTGCGGCTGTCGCCGACGAGTTCGCCGACCGCGATGCCGAGGCGCTCCAGGATGTGCGGCACGGATTCACGCATGGCCTGGGACGCCGCCGAA
>DASVPF010000111.1:0-7489 GCA_036382965.1 Thiobacillus sp. | reverse complement strand
TCCCGCGCTGATCGGCGCCTCCGCCGCCCTGTCGCTGTCCGGCCTGCCGTTCGACGGCCCGGTGGGCGCGGCGCGCGTCGGCTTCATCAACGGCGAATACGTGCTCAACCCGACCCACACCGAGTTGAAGGATTCGGCGCTCGATCTGGTCGTCGCCGGCACCGATGCCGCCGTGCTGATGGTCGAATCCGAAGCGATGGAACTGCCCGAAGACATCATGCTGGGCGCGGTCGTGTTCGGCCACACCCAGATGCAGGCCGCGATCAACGCGATCAACGAACTGGCCGACCAAGCCGGCGCCGACGCCTGGGACTGGGAACCGCTCGCCGAAGACACCGCGATGGTGGCACGCCTGAAGGCGCTGGCCGAAGACGGCCTGCAAGCTGCTTACAACATCAGGCAGAAGCAGGCGCGCATGACCGCGGTCGACGACATCCGCAGCAAGGCCTTCGCCGAACTGATCACCGCCGACATGGACACCGTCGCTGCCAATCACGTCAAGGACGCCTTCCACAGCCTGGAAGCCAGCGTGGTGCGCAACCGCATCCTGTCCGGCCAGCCGCGCATCGACGGCCGCGACACCCGCACCGTGCGCCCGATCACCATCCGCACCGGCGTGCTGCCGCGCACCCACGGTTCCGCGCTGTTCACGCGCGGCGAAACCCAGGCGCTGGTCGTCACCACGCTCGGCACCGGCCGCGACGAGCAGACCATCGACGCGCTGGAAGGCTCCTACTCCGACCGCTTCATGCTGCACTACAACATGCCCCCCTACGCCACCGGCGAAACCGGCCGCGTCGGCTCGCCCAAGCGCCGCGAGATCGGCCACGGCCGTCTGGCCAAGCGCGCGCTGATGGCGGTGCTGCCGAGCAAGGAAGAATTCGGCTACACCATGCGCGTGGTGTCCGAAATCACCGAATCCAACGGTTCATCGTCGATGGCCTCGGTGTGCGGCGGCTGCCTGTCGCTGATGGACGCCGGCGCGCCGCTGAAGGCGCACGTCGCCGGCATCGCCATGGGGCTGATCAAGGAAGGCAACCGCTTCGCCGTGCTGACCGACATCCTCGGTGATGAAGATCACCTCGGCGACATGGACTTCAAGGTCGCAGGCACCGAAAAAGGCGTGACCGCGCTGCAGATGGACATTAAGATCACCGGCATCACCACCGAGATCATGCAGGCTGCATTGAGCCAGGCGAAGGAAGGCCGCATGCACATCCTCGGCATCATGAAGGCGTCGGTCTCGGGCAGCCATGAAATGTCGGCTTACGCGCCGCGCATCATCGCGATGAAGATCAACCCGGAAAAGATCCGCGACGTCATCGGCAAGGGCGGCGCCGTCATCCGCGCGCTGACCGAGGAAACCGGCACCCAGATCGACATCCAGGAAGACGGCAGCGTGAAGATCGCCTGCACCAGCATGGAAGCCGGCGAACTGGCGAAGAAGCGCATCGAGGAAATCACCGCCGAAGTCGAAGTCGGCAAAGTCTACGAAGGTCCGGTCATCAAGCTTCTGGACTTCGGCGCGATCGTCAACGTGCTGCCGGGCCGCGACGGCCTGCTGCACATTTCGCAGATCGCCCACGAGCGCGTCAACGCCATCGGCGACTACCTGAAGGAAGGCCAGGTCGTGAAGGTGAAGATTCTGGAAGCCGACGAGAAAGGCCGTCTGCGTCTGTCGATGAAGGCGCTGCTGGATGCACCCGCACCGGCAACCAGCGACAGCGAAACACCGGCAAGCTGATCAAGTCCGGCCCATTAAAACCGCGCCCGAGGGCGCGGTTTTTTTCGCCTACGCCAGCGGGAACGTCACGCTGACCACCAGCCCGGCGTCCCCCTCCCCCGCGTCCAGGCTCACCACGGCATCGTGCAAATGCGCGATGCGCTGCACGATCGTCAAGCCCAGTCCGGCGCCATCCACCCCATCCGACAGGCGATGGAAGGGCGCAAAAACGGCGGCACGCTGCGTCTCGGGAATGCCCGGGCCGTTGTCTGCCACCTGCCACGTCACGCCCCGCGCCGACCTGTCCACCGTCAGCGTGATCCGCGTTCCGCCATAGCGCAACGCGTTGTCGATCAAATTGGCCAGCATCTCCCGCAGCAGTTGCGCATCGCCCATCACCCAGGCCTTGCCATTTTTCATTTCAAAGCCGATTTCCACCCCTCTTGCCAATGCCTGGGGCGCCCATTCGCGCGCCACCTCCCTGACCACCTCCGCGCCGTCCAGCCGGATCAAATGCAGAGTGTTTTCTGCGGCATCGACGCGCGCCAGCACGAGCAGCTTCTGCACCAGATCGCCCATGGTTTGCGTCGACTGCGCAATCCGCGCCAGGGCATGGTGCGCATCGTCATGCCTCGCGCTCGCCAGGGCGGCCTCGGCCTGCGCACGGATGCCCGCGATGGGCGTACGAAGTTGGTGCGCGGCATCCGCAACAAAGCGCGATTGCGCTTCGACTGCTTCGGACAGGCGCTGCAACAGCGAATTGATTTCATCCAGAAATGGCCGCAACTCGGTCGGCGTGCCCGCCAGCGGGAACGGACTCAGATCGAATGCTTGGCGCGCCGCCAGGCGGTCACGCAGCCGGCCCACCGGCTCGAGGCCCCGTCCCACGCCATAAGCGATGGCAGCCGCGGCGGTCAGGGTCATCAGCAACATCGGAATGACAATCGCCAGCGTGGCGCGCTCGGCCAGCGCCGTACGGCGCGACAAGGTTTCTCCCACCTGGATCAGCACGACACCTTTCGCGCTGGTGCCTTCGAGCGGAAGTGCAAAAGCGGCCACCCGGACTTCCTCGCCGTCCTTGACGCCATCGTAGACAACCAGTTGTCCTGGCCTGATGCGCGTCTGTCCCGGAAGCGGCGGCATATTGAGTTCGCCCTCGATCACCCGGGCTTGCGGATCGATGATGCGGTGAAACAACAGGTCTTCCTGGTCGAATGCAAGCAATTCGCGCGCCGCAACCGGCAGGTCGATGCGCACCTGTCCGTTCAGTACCTCGATCCGGTCGGCCAGCGCATAGGTGCGCCGCACCAGCGAACGGTCAAACGCCGCGTTGATGAAATACTGGCTGGAGAAATAGGCGATGACCCACAGCAGAATGAACAGCGGCAACATCATCGACAGCATGCGGACAATCAGTTGCCGCCGCAGGCTTTTCTGATTTTCCCGGTTCAAGATTCGGCTTCCAGCAGGTAGCCCAGGCCGCGCAAGGTGCGGATCATCACGCCGGCCCCCTCCAGCTTGCGCCGCAACCGATGGATGTAGACCTCCACCGCATTGTCGCCCACGCCTTCGTCCCAGCCTGCCAGTCGGTCTGCGATCGCTTCCTTGGCGGTGACGCGCCCGGCATGATTGAGCAGAATTTCAAGCACCTCCACCTCACGCGCCGACAGCACCAGCGGCGTATCGTCAATACAGGCTTGCCGCTTGACGCTGTCGAAACTCAGGCGCCCCATGCGGATCTGGGTGTCGGCCAGGCCGTGCGCCCGGCGCAGCAAAGCCCGCAATCGCGCAAGCAATTCATCCAGCGAAAACGGCTTGAGCAGATAATCGTCCGCCCCGGCATCCAGACCGCGCACCCGGTCTTCCACCGTGTCGCGCGCCGTCAGAATCATCACCGGCAAGGTCGCACCGCGTTTGCGTACGTTACGCAGCACCTCCAGTCCCTCGCGCCGGGGCAGCCCCAGATCGAGCAGCATGGCATCGTAGGCAAACCCCGCCAGTGCGTTTTCCGCCTGCACGCCGTCGCGGGTCCAGTCGACCGTAAACCCCGACTGCCTGGCTGCCAGCATGACCGCTTCGCCCAGGGTCGGATCGTCTTCCACGAGCAGGATTTTCATGGGTGAAGTCTGACACAAAGTGCGTCAAACCCGGCTGAAACGCACGATGGGATTCGTAAGGTTCGTGTAAGCATTGCGCTGCATAGTGGCGACCGTGCAGTTGCGTATTGCGATTGCATAACAATCCCCTTGATCATATGGAGAAACAAATGAGCAAACTGATGTCTTCCCTGGTCGCCGCTGCCATCGCCGGTGCTTTCAGCATGTCCGCTATCGCTGCTGACGCTGCTCCCGCTGCTGCTGCTCCTGCCGCCGCTCCTGCTGCTGCTGAAAAGCCCGCTGCTGCTCCCAAAAAGGCCAAAAAAGCCAAGAAGCATGCCAAGAAAGCCGAAGAGAAAAAGTCTGACGCTGCTGCCATGCCGGCCGAACCCGCCAAGAAGTAATTCTTCCGGGTCACGAAAAACCGCGCTCTCGGGCGCGGTTTTTTTATGCCGGACTGTCGAGAAACGTCTGCCACCAGCGTTTGCGCTGGCCTGTCACCACCCCACGCATTTCGAGTTCGCGCGGCGGCGTGCGGCTCATCAGCCAGCCCGGCAGAATCGACGACTTGGTCGCACTCGATCCACACGAACTGCCGAGGTGATTGGGGTCGTAAACTTTGATGAAGTTGGGCGTATCGAGATCGTCGGCGTACACGATCGCGCAGTAATCCTCGTGATGCTCGCGCCGCAACAATTCGTCCAGTTCGCGCATGAACTGTTGCACCTTGTCAGCGGCAGAAGGCGCTGACGGCACCTGCTGGCCGACCGCATAGAGATACCAGCCCGCCCCGGCGTCCACCTTTTGCCAAAACGCCGTCAGCTGATCCCAGCGCATCACGCTGTACAGCAGCCCATTGTAGTAACGGTCAAATTCGTCGGTGTCTACCATGGCAAAGTCGGCTCGGTTCATGGGGTAGGTGAGGTCGATGCGCCAGATTTATTGGGCGACCTGACGCGCCATCTTATTTGGCAACCTGACGCTCGCGGATTTCCTCGAGCGTCTTGCAGTCGATGCACAGCGTAGCGGTCGGGCGAGCCTGCAAACGTTCCAGTCCAATTTCGATACCGCAGGATTCGCAGTAGCCATAATCGCCACTGTTGATCTTGGCGATGGTTTCGTTGATTTTCTTGATCAGCTTGCGCTCGCGGTCGCGGTTACGCAGTTCAAGCGCCATGTCGGATTCCTGCGTGGCACGGTCGTTGGGATCCGCGAATACGGTCTGCTCGTCCTGCATGGAATGCAGGGTGGTATCGATGTCCTGCGACAGTTCGGCTTTCCAGGCTTCGAGCATTTTGCGGAAATGCTCGAGCTGTTTTGCATTCATGTATTCTTCGCCTTTTTTAGCCTTGTAAGGCTCAAAGCGCATCAGAGTTTCAGCCATCTCGTTCTCTTTGAAAAAATATCAAATTCCGGGCAAAGCCCAACCCAGCTTAATATCAGAATCGCTCATTCGCCGCAACCCACATGACCTTACTTGCCCTACTCTTCGACGTGGATGGCACGCTTGCCGACACCGAACGCGACGGCCATCGTCCCGCCTTCAATCAAGCCTTCAAGGATGCCGGCCTCGACTGGCACTGGGACGTCGCCCTCTACGGCAAGCTGCTCGCGGTCACCGGAGGCAAGGAGCGGATGAAACACTATATCGACCACTATCGGCCGGACTATAGAAAGCCGGCCGATTTTGACGACAGGGTGGCCGACCTGCACCAGGCCAAGACCCGGCATTACGCGGCGCTCGCCGCGCGCGGCGGCATTCCGATGCGCCCCGGGGTCAAACGCCTACTCGCCGAAGCGCGCGCCGCCGGACTGCGCCTGGCCATTGCCACCACCACCACGCCGGAAAACGTCACCGTGCTGCTGGAACACAGCCTGGGCGCAGGCAGCCAGGATTGGTTCGAAGTGATCGCAGCGGGCGACGTCGTGCCGGCGAAAAAACCCGCACCCGATATCTATCACTACGCGCTAGAGAAAATGGGGCTCGCCGCGGCCGATTGCCTCGCCTTCGAGGATTCGGAAAACGGCCTGCGGGCAAGTCGGGGCGCCGGCCTGAAAACGCTGGTCACGGTCAACGACTACACGCTGGATCACGATTTCACCGGCGCGGCCGTTGTATTGTCCGACCTTGGCGACCCAGGCGCACCGAACCGACAACTCGCCGGCCCCGATCTCGGCCAGCCGTTCGTCGACGTGGCGTATTTAAGGGCGCTGCATCGGTCCTGACCCCTGACCCCTGACCCCTGACCCCTGACCCTAGGGATTGTGCATCAGCGCGGCTTCGAGCGTGTTTTCCAGCAGCGTCGCCACGGTCATCGGTCCCACGCCGCCGGGCACCGGGGTGATCCAGCTGGCACGCTCCGCCGCGGTGTCGAAATCGACGTCGCCAACCAGCTTGCCGTCGGGCAGGCGGTTGATGCCGACGTCGATCACGATCGCCCCCTCGCGCACCCACTCGCCCGGAATCATGCGCGGCCGCCCCACGCCCACCACGAGCACCTCGGCAGACCGCACGAAGCTTTCCAGATCGCGCGTGGCGCTGTGGCATACGGTGATGGTGCAGCCGGCCAGCAAGAGTTCCAGGCTCATCGGCCGGCCGACGATGTTGGACGCGCCGACCATCACTGCATTTTTGCCGCGCAGTTCCTCGTTGGTCGCGCGCAGCAGCGTCATGATGCCGCGCGGCGTGGACGGCCGCAGCGTCGGCATCTTCACCGCCAGGCGGCCGATGTTGTAGGGGTGGAAGCCGTCGACGTCCTTGTCCGGTCGGATGCGCTCGATCACCGTCTCGGCGTCGATGTGTGAGGGCAACGGCAGCTGCACCAGGATGCCATCGATAGCCGGATCGGCGTTCAGCGCATCGATCAGCGCCAGCACGTCGCCTTGTGTGGTGGCACTGGGCAGATCGTGCGACACGCTGGTGACGCCGGCACGCACGCACGCGCGCTTCTTGTTGCGCACGTACACCGCCGAGGCCGCATCGTCGCCGACCAGGATCACCGCCAGGCCGGGACGGCGTTTGCCTTGCGCCTCACGTTCGGCCACCTTGTCGTGGATCACTGCGAGTATGGTGTCGGCCATGGCCTTACCGTCGAGAATGCGTGCGCTCATCAAGGCAACCCTGAAGCAAAAGGGTGATTTTCCCGGAAACCCGCCCCCTTACTCAAGCGAAAATTGACCCGACCGATGCGCCAAGGTATAGTCTCGCCTCTCCGAAATGCGCCTGCCATGCACTTGGGCGCCGATAGGATTTCGGGGTGTAGCGCAGCCCGGTAGCGCGCCTGCTTTGGGAGCAGGATGTCGGAGGTTCGAATCCTCTCACCCCGACCACCCCGTATTTGCCCGAGAAGTGAGTCTCTGCCCGTAGCTCAACTGGATAGAGCACCAGCCTTCTAAGCTGGGGGTTACAGGTTCGATTCCTGTCGGGCAGGCCAAGGTTTTCGTTGCCAGCCTTGCTGACGACAACAATGGTGGATGTAGCTCAGTTGGTAGAGTCCAGGATTGTGATTCCTGTTGTCGTGGGTTCGAGTCCCATCATCCACCCCAATATTCACGGGAGCTTCAGAGTTCAGAAGCCACCCCTTCATCCGGGAATATTAGACATCTGTCTAATATTCCCGCTTTCTTCTAAATGGATGGGCATTGCGAACAACGCCTTGGCATGACTAGA
>DASVPF010000110.1:0-2907 GCA_036382965.1 Thiobacillus sp. | reverse complement strand
ATCACCCACAAGATCGCCTACCTGATCGGCGAGTGCGGCTACAAGCCGGGCTCGATCGCCGCCATCACCTTCACCAACAAGGCCGCGCGCGAGATGCAGGAACGCGCCGCCAGGCTCACGTGCAGGGTGGCGGCGACCTGGCCGAGCTTCTCCAGCGTCGCCGCGCCGATGCCGCGCTTGGGCGTGGTGACGGCGCGAATGAAGGCCGGGTCGTCGTCGCCGTTGGCGATCAGGCGCAGGTAGGCGATCACGTCCTTGATCTCGGCGCGGTCGAAGAACGACTGCCCGCCGGAGAGCTGATACGGCACCTTCTCGTTCCTCAGCGCCTGCTCGAACACGCGCGCCTGGTAGTTGCCGCGATAGAGGATGGCGTAGTCGCGCCATTCGGTGCGGTGCTGGAACTTGTGCGACAGCAGGCGCATCACCACCGATTCGGCCTCGTGCTCGTCGTCGCGCGTCGGCATCACCTGGATCGCGTCGCCCACGCCGAGATCGCTCCACAGGCGCTTCTCGAACAGCTTGGGGTTGTTGGAAATGAGGCTGTTGGCGGCCTTCAGGATGCGGATGGTCGAGCGGTAGTTCTGCTCCAGCTTCACCACGTGCAGATGCGGGTAGTCCTCGTTGAGCTGGCGCAGGTTGTCGGCCGACGCGCCGCGCCAGCCGTAGATTGCCTGGTCGTCGTCGCCGACCGCGGTGAACGCCGCGCGCACGCCGGTGAGCTTCTGCAGCAGGCGGTATTGCGCGACGTTGGTGTCCTGGTATTCGTCGACGAGGATGTGGCGCAGGCGGTTCTGCCACTTCTCGCGCAGTTCGAAGTGGGTGTCGAGCAGTTCCGCCGGCAGGCGGATCAGGTCATCGAAATCGACCGCCTGGTAGGCGCGCAGCGTCGCGTCGTAGCGGTCGTAAATCTTTGCGTAGGCGCGCGCGTTGTCGTCCTCGGCGGTTTGCAATGCGGCGGCGGGCGCCTTCAGCTCGTTCTTCCACAGCGAGATGCGGCTCGCCGCGCGGCGGATTTCCTGCTTGTCGGTGGTCTTGAGGATTTCCGACACGATGCCCGCGGCGTCGGCCGAATCGAGGATCGAAAACGCCGGTTTGAGTTCGGCAAACTTCGCGTCCTCGCGCAGCATGCGCAAGCCCATCGAGTGGAAGGTGGTGACGATCAGGCCTTTGGTATTGACGCTTTGCGTGAGCCTGGCGGCGCGTTCCTGCATCTCGCGCGCGGCCTTGTTGGTGAAGGTGATGGCGGCGATTGAGCCCGGTTTGTAGCCGCATTCGCCGATGAGATAGGCGATCTTGTGGGTGATGACGCGCGTCTTGCCGGAGCCGGCACCGGCCAGCACCAGCAAGGGACCGTCGAGGTACTTCGCCGCTTCGCGCTGCGGCGGATTCAAGGCTGCGAGCAGGCTCATGCCGCGGCGGCGGCGCCGAATTCGCGGTTCAGCCAGGTCTGGATGGCGTCCGATTCGTACAGCCAGGTCTGCCGGCCGTCGGCATCTCTGATCAGCAGGCACGGCACCTGCGGCCTGCCGCCGTTCGCGATCAGTGCGGCACGATGCGATTCGTCATGCTGGGCGTTGCGCAGTTCGATATCGAGCGACAGCCGCCGCAGCGTGCGTCGCGTCTTCAGACAGAACGGACAGGTGGGGAAGTGGTACAGCGCCAGCGTGCGCGCGCGGGCGTCGACAGCCCGCTGTTCGGCTTCGGGGCGAACCATGCCCTTGGGGCGGGTGAGCCGGTCGGCAAGCAACAGGACCGGGCCGAGGATGACACGCAAGGTTTTGAAAAACAGACGGATAAGCGGCTTCATGGAAGGGTGTCACGTGGAGTTCAGGCGGGGACGCTATGATAGTCGCCTTGGTATTCCATAAATTGGCGCGCGCCCTCGCTGGTCTTTTGATTGATATGAAAGATCTTGTTCGGTTGATCGTATGAATCACTACGACACGCCCTCTCAAGACTTCCCTATCGATCAAAATCCTGCGCGATCATCACGCGAATTTATGAAACACCAAGGCTAGACAACACAGCGCACAAACGAAACCGTATTTTATATGCCCACCTATGCCATTGGCGATCTTCAGGGATGCCATGCCTCGCTCCTGCGTCTGCTGGACGAACTGAAATTCGACCCGGCGGCCGACCGGCTGTGGTTTGTCGGCGATCTGGTCAATCGCGGGCCGGATTCGCTGGCGGTGCTGCGGCTGGTCAGAAGTCTGGGCGATGCCGCCGTCAGCGTGCTCGGCAATCACGATCTGCATTTGCTGGCGCTCGCCGAGGGCTTCGGCCGGGCGCACAAGGGCGACACGCTCGATGCGGTGCTGGCGGCGCCCGATCGCGACGAGCTGCTGCACTGGCTGCGTCGGCAGAAGCTGGCCTGGCGCGAAGGCGATGTGCTGATGGTGCATGCCGGCGTGCTGCCCGGCTGGACCGCGGACGACACCATGCAGCGGGCGGCGGAAGCCGAGGCGGTGCTGCAGGGCGCGCATTACCGCGATTTTTTTGCGCAGATGTACGGCAACGCGCCGGTCGCGTGGGACGCGACCCTGCAGGGCATCGAGCGACTGCGGGTGATCGTCAACGCCTTCACCCGGTTGCGCTACTGCACCGTCGAGGGCGAGATGGAATTCCACCACAAGGGCGCGCCCGGCACGCAGCCGGCCGGCTGGTTGCCGTGGTTCGACATACCGGGGCGCAGGAGCGCGGAGGCGACGGTCGTCATCGGCCACTGGTCGACGCTCGGGCTGATCAACCGGCCGGACTTAATTGCGCTCGATACCGGCTGCCTGTGGGGCGGCAGCCTGACGGCGGTCAGGCTGGAGGACCGCCGGGTATTTGCGGTGAAGTGCCCGCAGGCGCTGCAGCCGAAACCTTGAGGCCCAGAAGCCTGGCGGTGGCGGCTTCGGCCTG
>DASVPF010000109.1:0-3140 GCA_036382965.1 Thiobacillus sp. | reverse complement strand
TGATCTTCGGGCTGTCGCCATTGGTCACCGGCGTATTCGCCGCGCTGTGGCTGGGTGAGCGCACGCTTACGCCGATCCGCTTGGCAGGGGCCGGCCTTCATGGTGTTCGACAATTTCGACGTGGTGATGCAGTGGAACCATTCGGTGAATTACGCGCTGGCGGTGGCGCACCTGGCGCACCGGATCGCGGGCGGCGGCGCGCTGGTCGCCCGGCCGGGCGAAGCGGGGGCGCTCAGCACGATGCAACTGAAGGCCATGCAGCAGGCGCTCAACGACCTGGGCCTCGATGCCGGCGCCGCGGACGGTCTGCCCGGCCCGCGTACGCAAACCGCGATCCGGCTGTTCCAGGCTTTGCACCAGATGCCGGTCGACGGTTATCCCGCGCCCAGCGTGCTGGCGCACATCGAGCATACCCACGCAGCCGCGGGCACGCTCGTCCGCAAGCCTGCTCCCACTTTTGCCGATCCGGAGGGCCAGCCATGAGCCTGCAATGCTGGAAATGCGGCGCGACGCTCACCGTGTTGCTGCCGCTGTCGCGCACCGAAACCTGCCCGAGCTGCCGCACCGATTTGCACGCCTGCCGCATGTGCCGTCATTACGATGCCGGGCGCGCCAAGCAATGCCGCGAACTCGCCGCCGAGCCGGAGTCCGACAAGACCCGCGCCAATTTCTGCGGCTGGTTCGTGCCGCGTCCCGATGCGTATCGCGGCGGCGGCGCGGCGGTGGCACAGTCCAACCGTTCGGCGCTGGAGGCGCTGTTCAAGCCACCGGAAAAGCCCAATCAGTCATAAATGCCGCGCCATTTGGCGGCGAAGCTTTTTCCCAGCGCCATCTGCGGTTGTGAGGGCGTCAGGCCCTCGGCTTTTTCACGGGCGGCGATGCGGGTGCGCGCCAGTTCGAATGCGGCAGTGAACGATTTTGTCTGTTTCAGCGCCTCGACAAAATAGGCGCGGCCAAACTCGGTCATGCTGTTGCGGGCATCGCAGCCGAATGAATTGCGGTCGGCGCGCGATGCGGTGATCACCAGCGTGTTGTCGTCGCGCAGCGCCGGGATGAAGCTGCCGGAATAACAGGCCGACACCACGATCACTTTCCATTTGATCGGCGTAGCAGCCAGCGCGGCCTTGAGGCGGGCGGGGGTGAGCTGGGTAAGTTGCAGGCCGTTGTTGTCGACCGACACAAAAGCCGGATCGTCAGAACCGTGGCTGGTGACAAACAGAAACAGCACATCCTCCTCCGGATCGAGCAGGCCGCCTACCCGCTTCAACGCGGCTTGCAGCGCAGTGGTTGTGGCGATCGGCGCGGTGGCCTGGGTTTGCGCATTGTTGATCAGCGCCAGTGAGCGGCCGCGCGTGTCGAGACGGCTGTCGAACAGCGCATGCACCGTGTTCATTTCCTTCATGAACACGTCCTGCCAGCCATACCCGGCAAAACCGACAAAATACAGATCGCTCACATGCGGGCGCTGCGCCTGCAGGCTGTTGAGGCTGTGGTCGAGCAGGCCGGTTTCCCGATACAGCAGCGCTTCGTGGCCGCCGATTTTCAGCGCGCTGTCCGCAGCCTCAGCGTAGTCCGGATACCAGGCTTCGTGCCGTGGCAGCCCCCACAACTGCACTGCCAGCGCTGCGGTCAACAGGCTTGCCACGGCGATGCGCCGGCCGAACGGGAGCGGCACCCACACGGTAACGGCGCGTGTCAGCAACGCGCCCAGCCACAGCAGCAGGCCCAGCGACCAGATCCAGTCCAGATTCGAATCGGCCATCGCGCGCTGCCAGATGGCGTAACCGGCGTACAGATACGCCAGCATCGTCGGCGACATCGCGGTGGCGGCGACGGCATAACCCGGCAGCAGCGCCGGTGTCCGCAGCCAGTGCGCCAGCAGCGCGGCGACCGCCAGCGTGAAGGTGACCGCTGCCAGCGATTGCAGGATGATGTCGGGATTGAAGTTGAGCTTGCCTGCTCCCTGTTCGAAATAGCCGATGCCGATTCCGAGTGCAAATTCGATCAGCGTCAGCCACACCAGCTGCGTGATCGAGACGCGAAACTGATCCACATCGACCCTGAAAAAAGTCGCCAGCCGAAAACCGGCCAATAGATTGTTGAGCAGTGCGCGCATAGGTTTTCGTGTGAGGGACAAATGCGTTAACGGTTGCTGGATGCCGACTTTAACCCACGCAGCGCCTGCCACTCATACAGCAGCAGGCCCATGCCGATCAGCGCGATGCCGGCCCAGCCGATCGCCGGGATGCGTTCGCGATTCAGCGTCTGCCCCAGCAACAGTGCGTTGACCGGCGTGACCAGCATGATCAGCGCGACGCGGCCGGCGTCGAGATGCTTGATCACGTAGTAATACAGCGTGAACCCCACCACCGAACCCAGCACGCCGAGATAGACGATGGCGGCGCCGGCGCGCAGCGTGGTGGCGGGCGGCAGTTGCGCGGCATCGAAGATCGCCCAGGCCAGCACGAACAGCGGCGCCGCCACCCCGAGCGAGCCCGTGGTGATGGCGAGCGACGAGGCGCGCAGGTTCAGCCGCTTGATCCACACCAGCCCCAGCGCCTGCACCGTCATCCCCGCCAACACCGCGAGCGTGCCGAGCGTGGCGCGGCCGTCGCCCGGCCACGGCTGGCCGAAGATCAGCCACAGCCCAGTCAATGCCAGGCCAAGCCCTGCCAAGCGGATCGGCGTAAGCGTGCGCTCACCCAGCCACAGCGCGGCGAATACGCCGGTGACCAATGGCGACAGCCCGAAGATCACCGAAATCAGCCCCGACGGAATGCGCAGGCCGTGCATCGTTCCCTGGAAGAATGGCAGGAAGCCGAAATGCTGCTGGAGCCACGGCTCTCCCGTATGTTGCAGCCAGGGCGCGAACGCCAGGAATCCCCACAGGCCCAGCACGACACTGGGTATCGCCGCGAGGGCGTCGATCAGGAAGGCCAGGGGAGCGCGCAGGCGTGGGGGGCAGAAGTCGGTGAGGAAGATGGCCGCGCCAACCCCCAGCGGAGTCGCGAGGATGATCGCGAAAATTGAGGTGATGAGTGTGCCGAAGATCGCTGAGCCGACGCCGTAGACGTTGTGGACTGGATCGAAGGCTGAATGGGTGAGGAAGCTCAGTCCAAAGGTCTGTATCGTTGGCCAGG
>DASVPF010000108.1:0-3379 GCA_036382965.1 Thiobacillus sp. | reverse complement strand
CGATGCGGGAAACGCGGCGCGTCGGGTACGAGGATCGCGTAATGGCCGGGCGCATCAAGAATGCCATGTCGATCGATGTCGAGGATTATTTCCAGGTGTCGGCCTTTGCGCCGCACATCCGGCGCGAGGACTGGGACGCCTTGCCGTGCAGGGTCGAGCGCAACGTCGATGTGATTCTTGGCCTGCTCGACGAGACAGGCGCCCGCGCCACCTTCTTCACGCTCGGCTGGATCGCCGAACGCTACCCGCAGGTGGTGCGCCGCATCGTCGATAACGGCCACGAACTCGCCAGCCACGGCTACGGCCATCAGCGTGCAAACGATCTCGCGCCCGCCGCGTTCCGCGACGACGTCACCCGCGCCAAGCGCATCCTCGAGGACCTCGGTGGCGTCGCCGTGCGCGGCTACCGCGCGCCGAGCTTTTCCATCAACCGCAGCAACTGGTGGGCGGTCGAGGAACTGGAGAATGCGGGCTACGTATACAGCTCCAGCATCTATCCGGTGCGCCACGACCATTACGGCATGCCCGACGCGCCGCGTTTCGCGCACCGCCCCAACGGCAACGCCGGCATCCTCGAATTGCCGCCGACCACGCTGCCGCTGCTGGGGCGCAACCTGCCCGCGGCGGGCGGCGGCTGGTTCCGCCTGCTGCCCTATGCGATGTCGCGCTGGATGCTGCGGCGAGTCAATACGCAGGATCGGGCGCCGTGCATGTTCTATTTCCATCCTTGGGAACTCGACGCCGGGCAGCCGCGCCAGCGCGGCATCTCGGCCAAGACGCGCTTCCGCCATTACGTCAATTTGCAGCGTATGCCGGGCAGGCTGCGGCGATTGCTGACCGACTTCGAATGGGACCGCGTCGACCGCGTGTTCCTCGCCGACCATTGAACATGCAAGCCGTCCCCTTCCCCCTGCCTGACGCCGCCGCGGCCGTCACGGTGCGCGCATTGCACGCAAACGATCGCGCGCGCTGGGACGCCTACGTGCATGCGCATCCGGACGCGACGTTTTTCCACCGTGCCGGCTGGAAGCGCGTGATCGAGGCGGCGTTTGGCCACCGCACCCATTTTCTTCTGGCCGAACGCGGCGGCGAGCTGGTGGGCGTGCTGCCGCTGGCCGAAATCGACAGCCGCCTGTTCGGCCACAGCCTCGGCTCGCTGCCGTTCTGTGCCTACGGCGGCATCCTGGCCGATCATGACGCCGCGTATCGCGCGCTCGACGAGGCCGCGCAGGCGCTGGCGACGCGGCTCAAGGTCGGGGCGCTCGAATACCGCAACCAGACTGCGCAACACGCCCATTGGCCGACCAAGGCGTTGTACGTCACCTTCAAGAAAGTCCTCGAACCCGACGTCGACGCCAACCTGAACGCGATTCCGCGCAAGCAGCGCGCGATGGTGAGGAAGGGCATCAAGGCGGGCCTCGTGGGCGAACTCGACACCGACACCACGCGCTTTTTCCGGGCCTATTCGGCGAGCGTGCATCGCCTGGGCACGCCGGTGTTCTCGCGCAAGTTCTTCCGCTTGCTGAAGGCCGAATTCGGCGACGACTGCGAAGTGCTGACCATCACGCTGGAAGCCGAGGTGATCGCCAGCGTGATGTCGTTCTACTTCCGTGACGAAGTGCTGCCGTATTACGGCGGCGGCGTCGAGGCGGCGCGCGCGGTCGCCGGCAACGATTTCATGTACTGGGAGCTGATGCGGCGCTCCTGCGAGCGCGGACTCAAGGTGTTCGACTTCGGCCGCAGCAAGCGCGGCACCGGCTCGTTCGACTTCAAGAAGAACTGGGGCTTCGAGGCGACGCCGCTGTACTACGAGTATTTCCTGGTGAACGACAAGACGGTGCCCGAGATCAACCCGCTCAATCCCAAGTACCGCCTCTTCATCCAGGCCTGGAAGAAAATGCCGCTGGCACTGGCCAACGCGATCGGGCCGCACATCGTCAAGAATCTGGGGTGAGCGTGAAAGAGGGACTGCTGTTTCTCGCGCATCGCATCCCGTTCCCACCCAACAAGGGCGACAAGATCCGCTCGTTCCACTTGCTGCGGCATCTCTCCGCGCGCTATGCCATCCATCTCGGCGCCTTCGTCGACGACCCCGATGACTGGCAGTATCGTGGCGCGCTGCAAGCCTATTGCGCATCGATCAAGCTGCTGCCGCTCAATCCGCGCCGCGCCAGGCTGGCGAGCCTTGCCGGCGTGATGACCGGCGAGGCGCTGACGCTGCCGTATTACCGCAATCGCGCGCTCGCCCGCTGGGCGCAGGGACTGGCCGATGCGGGGACGGTGACGCGCGGCCTGGCGTTCTCGTCGGCGATGGCGCAGTTCATGCCGCCGAATCTCGCGCCCCGCGTGCTCGACATGGTCGATGTCGATTCCGACAAGTGGACGCAGTACGCGCCGACGCAGCGCTGGCCGCTGTCGTGGGTGTATGCGCGCGAAGGCCGCAAGCTGGCCGAATGGGAGGCGCGGGTGGCGCAGGATTTCGACGCCACGCTGCTGGTGTCGGACGACGAGGCGGCGCTGTTGCGGCAGCGCGTGCCGCGGGCGCGCCACAAGATCGGCACGTTCGAGAACGGCGTCGACGCCGAGTATTTTTCGCCGGCACGCGAGTATCCCAATCCGTACCCGTCCGGCGTGCAGGGCGTGGTGTTCACCGGCGCGATGGATTACTGGCCGAACGTCGATGCCGTCGGCTGGTTTGCCGAACGGATTTTTCCGGCCGTGCGCGAAGCCGTTCCGGCGGCGCAGTTCACCGTCGTCGGCAGCCATCCCACCGATGCGGTGCGGGCACTGGCGCGGCAGCCCGGCGTCGTCGTCACCGGCAGCGTGGCGGACGTCCGCCCTTACCTCGCGCACGCCGCCTGCGCGGTGGCGCCCCTGCGGATCGCCCGCGGGGTGCAGAACAAGGTGCTGGAAGCGATGGCGATGGCGCGCCCGGTGGTGGCCACGGCACAGGCGGCCGCGGGCATCCGCGCCGAGGCCGGACGCGATTTCCTGCTGGCGCAGGACGCGGCCGGATTCGCCGCCGCCGTCGTCGCGCAATTGCGGTCGCGTGCGTCCAATGCACAGGCGCGCGATTGCGTCCTGGCCCATTACGACTGGACGCGCAATGTGGCGGTGGTCGATTCCCTGTTTGAAGCGGCGCCCGCCGCGCCCCCTGTTCCGG
Source organism: Thiobacillus sp. (assembly GCA_036382965.1). GTDB lineage: Bacteria > Pseudomonadota > Gammaproteobacteria > Burkholderiales > Thiobacillaceae > Thiobacillus. Next base: position 216 of record DASVPF010000108.1, on the reverse strand, counting down.
AGACGTGCCCCGCATGAATGCCTTGCCCGATTCCCTCCCCGTGACCGTGCGCAACGGCTGGGCGCTGCCCGCCGCCACGGCCATCGGCGTCCTGCTGATCCTGGGCAGCGTCTTCTGGCCGACTTTCCATTCGATGGTCGCGGTCTGGGCGCGCTCGGAAACCTTCGCGCACGGCTATCTGATTTTTCCCATCAGCGCCTGGCTGATCTGGCGCAA
>DASVPF010000107.1:0-2528 GCA_036382965.1 Thiobacillus sp. | reverse complement strand
AATCGCCGCCGGCGCCGCGCTGGTGCAGCTCTATTCCGGCCTGATCTATCGCGGCCCGGAACTGGTTCGTGAATGCGTGGAGCGCCTCGCCTGATGGGTAGGAAGCTTTTTCGCGGCCTCGCCGCCGGCCTGCTGCTGCAGGCGGCCGCGCACGCCGCACCGCCCGAACCGGTGCTCACCCATTTCGACCAGCCCGGCCTCGGCGCCGAACCGCTCGGGGTCATCGTCAACGACGACGACCCCGACAGCGTGGCGATTGCCGCGTATTACCTGGAAAAGCGCGGCATCCCCGCCGCCAACCTGATCCACGTGCGTTTCAAGCCCGGCGGCAGCACGCTCGCGCGCGAGGAATTCGTCAACCTCAAGCGCCGCGTCGACCGCACCACTCCCAGAAACGTTCAGGCCTATGCGCTGACCTGGGCGCAGCCGTACCGGGTGGACTGCATGGCTATCACGTCCGCCTTCGCGTTCGGCTTCGACCCGGCCTGGTGCGCCAGCGGCTGCAAGCTGACGCAACCCAGCCCGTATTTCAACAGTAGCGTGGCGCGCCCCTTCGATACCTACAAGATTCGTCCGACCATGAGCCTCGCCGCCGCCAGTGTGGCCGAGGCGAAAAAGCTCATCGACCGCGGCGTGGCGGCCGACGGCAGCAATCCCGAAGGCACGGCCTACCTCGTCAGCACCAGCGACAAGATGCGCAACGTCCGCGCGGCCGGCTATCACGCGCTGCGCATGCAGATGCAGCGCATCATTCCCACCGAGATCGTCGACGCCAATGCGCTCGAGAACAAGACCGACGTGCTGTTCTACTTCACCGGGCTGGCCCGGGTGCCGTCGCTCGCCAGCAACCGCTTTCTCCCCGGCGCCGTCGCCGACCACCTCACCTCGGCCGGCGGCGTGCTGTTCGGCGGCTCGCAGATGAGCAGCCTCGCCTGGCTGCAAGCCGGCGCCACCGGCAGCTACGGCGCGGTGACCGAACCCTGCAACTTTGTAGCCAAGTTTCCGGCCCCCGGCATCGTCATGGCGCATTACCTCGCGGGCGAAACCCTGATCGAAGCCTACTGGAAAAGCGTGCAGATGCCGGGGCAGGGCCTCTTCATCGGCGAGCCGCTGGCGCGTCCGTTTGCCGGCGTCACCCCGCACGTCGGCGACGGCGGCATGACGCTCTCGGCACGCCTGTTCGCGCCCGGGCTTTACGACGTGCAGGCCGCGCCGTCGATGATGGGGCCGTATCGCAGCATCGCCCGCCTGCCGGTCGGCTGGGGCACGCACGAAATCAAGCTCGACAAGGTTCCGCCGGCGTATTACCGCTTCGAGCGCCGCGCCGGCCTTGCTCCGGCGCAATAAAGCCCGCCGGCCTTCATGCGGGTGAGCGCTTTGGTTATGCTGCGGGATATCCATCCTGCGCGAGGTTCGTCATGCACATCGGCATCCCGAAAGAAATCAAGGACCACGAATACCGGGTGGCGCTTACCCCCGAGGGCGCGCGCGACCTGATTCAGGCGGGCCACACCGTCAGCATCGAAACCGGCGCCGGTGCAGCGGTCGGGTTTGGCGACGACGCCTATCGCGCCGCCGGCGCGACCGTCGCGGCCACGGCGAGAGAAGCCTACGCCGCCGAACTGGTGGTGAAAGTGAAAGAGCCGCAAACGGACGAAGTGAAGTGGCTGCGCGAAGGCCAGGTGCTGTTCTGTTACCTGCATCTGGCCGCCGCGCCGGGCCTGGCGCGCGAGCTGATGGTGCGCAAGGTGACGGCGATCGCCTACGAAACCGTGGGCAAACCCGGCGGCGGCCTGCCGCTGCTGCAGCCGATGTCGGACATCGCCGGGCGGCTGGCGCCGCAGATGGGCGCGCTGGGCCTGCACAAGTCGCACGGCGGCAACGGCAAGCTGATCACCGGCATGCCCGGTGTGGCGCCCGCGCACGTGGTCATCATCGGCGCCGGCGTCGTCGGCATGAGTGCGGCGCGGGTCGCCGCCGGGCTGGGCACGCGCGTCACCCTGATCGATCGCAGGGCCGACAAGCTCGCGCATGCCGAAGCGCTGTTCGGCGCACGGGTGGAAACGCGCTTTTCCTCGCCCGAAGCGATTGCCGACAGCCTCGTGCACGCCGACATCGTGATCGGCGCCGCGCAGATTCCGGGGCGCCACGCGCCGCGCCTGATTAGCCGCGCAGCGCTGAAGCGGATGGCGCCGGGCTCGGTGCTGGTCGATGTCGCCATCGACCAGGGCGGCATCGCCGAAACCTCACTCCCCACCACCCACAGCAATCCTTTTTTTGTTGCCGAGGGTGTCGTCCACTATTGCGTCACCAACATGCCCGGCGCGGTGGCGCGCACCGCCACCGAGGCGCTCACCCACGCCACCCTGCCCTATGTCCAGGCGCTGGCGGCGCAGGGTCTGGCCGCGCTGGAGGCCGATGCCGAGCTGAAGGCGGGCCTGCAGGTGCACGCCGGAACCATTACCCACGCCGGGCTGGCGCAGGATTTGGGCTTCAGTTATTGATACGGCATGAATGATCCAAGAGTC
>DASVPF010000106.1:0-2439 GCA_036382965.1 Thiobacillus sp. | reverse complement strand
CGCAGTATGCTCGTGCTTCATATTCAGCCGCTAGTGCTTCTCGATCAACGCCTTTAGCCCCGCCTCATCGATGATCGGAATATTCAACTGCCGTGCCTTGTCGACCAACGCCACCCAGCTCGACCGCCACGCACAGGCGCTGAAAGCCGCCGGCGTGACGCGGCTCAACGTCAGCCTCGATTCGCTGCAGCAGGCGCGGGTGGAAAGAATCAACGGCCGCGACGTGCTCGCCAAAGTGATGACCGGCCTCGCCGCCGCGCAGGATGCCGGCTTCGCGCCGATCAAGCTCAACATGGTGGCCTTGCGCGGCAGCAACGACGACGAGATCGACCAGATGGTCGCCTTCTGCATGGCGCGCGGCTTCGTGCTGCGCCTGATCGAGGCGATGCCGATGGGCGCCACCGGGCGCAATGCCGAATACCTCGACCTGCAACCGGTGAAGGAGCGCCTGCGCGATCAATTCGATCTCGTCGCAACCACCCTGCCCGGCGGCGGCCCGGCGCGCTATCTCGGCACCGCGGACGGTCGCTTCAACGTCGGCTTCATCACGCCGATCTCGCAGCATTTCTGCGAAACCTGCAACCGCATCCGCATCGCCGTCGACGGCACCGCCTACATGTGCCTGGGGCAGGAGGAGAAATTCGAATTCCGCCCGCTGTTGCGCGCCGGCTGCTCCGACACCGAACTGGAAGACGCGATCCTTCAGGCGATCAACCTCAAACCCGAGCGCCACGAATTCCGCGAAGCGCCGGCGAAGATCCTGCGCTTCATGTCGATGACCGGCGGCTAATCCGCGCTAACGGTGCGAAACCCCGCGAAGGGATCGCGCCGCTGCGGCAGGTAGAAATTGCGAAAGCCGGGACGTTTGAACGACGGATCGGTGAGCGGCCCGCCGCCGCGCAATTCCCCGTGCGTGTGGAACCAGGGCTGCGAATAATCACGGTAGGGATCGGGCCCAAAGCCCGGATACGGCGCAAACGGATCGCGCAGCCAGTCCCACGCCTCGCCCCAGTTGAATTCCGGCCGCGCCGTTGCGCGCAGCCATTGCGCAGCCGTGGGCAGCCGCCGGCCCAGCCAGGCGGCGCAGGCCTCGGCCTCGAAACGGTTCACGTGCAACACGGGCATCGCTGAACTGAGCGGCGTCCACTGGCCGAAACGGCATACCTGCCAGGCGCCGTTTTCGCGCCGCCAGTACACGGGGCAATCCGCGCCGCTGGCCGTCCGCCAGGCCCAGCCGTCGTCCGACCAGCCGGCACGATTGCGATAACCGCCGGCATCGACGAAGCCGGCGAAGACCGTTTCCGACACCGGGCCCGCGTCGATGTCGAAAGCCGGAACCGCCACCGCATGGCGCCATTTCTCGTTGTCGAAAACGAAACCCGCGTCAGGCCCGCTGCCGAGTTCGACCTCGCCTTCGGCAAACGCCAGCCGCTGCGCGGGCAGTGCGCCTGCACGCTCGGGACGAAAAGGCGGCGCGTAACCCAGGTTCTGGAATGCCATCCACCAGGCTTCGATGTGCATCAGCTCGTGAACCAGGCTCAGCTCGGCGAAATACGCGAGCGCGTCGTCGAGTCCGTCGCGCAAGCGTGTGGCCACGGCTGTCGCCACCCGCGCCGCGTAATCGTCCACCGCCGCCGGCTGCAGCAAGGGCAGATCCCAGCGCGTGTCGTGCGGCACGCTGGAAGAATCGTAGAGGGTGTCGGCCGCATCCAGCAGGCTCGCCGCGAAACCGCCATCGGCGCGCGCCCGCAGGCACCAGCGTTCCTGGAACCAGACGATGTGGCCGTATTCCCACAGCGGCGGATTCAGATGGCCGGCGCGCGGTCCCAGCCAGCCGTCGGCAGGCAGGCAGTCGATCAAGGCCCGCAGGCGGCCGCGCGCCTGCGTCAGCCGGTCAATGAGCGTGTCTGCACTGTAGCCGCTGATAGGTCGGGTTCGGTTCATGTTATATAAAGCACTGTAGCCCACAGACGAAACCGAATCATGAACGATTTCCAACCCGACCTCCCCATCCGGCTGACCCAGCTCTCCCACGGCGGCGGCTGCGGCTGCAAGATCGCGCCGGCGGTGCTGCGCGACATCCTCGCCGACACGCCCTTCGCCTCGCATCTGGCGGCGGCCTATCCGGATCTTTTGGTCGGTATCGAGCACGGCGACGACGCCGCCGTCTACCGCCTCAACGACGAGCAGGCGATCGTGGCGACCACCGACTTCTTCATGCCCATCGTCGACGATCCCTATGAATTCGGCCGCATCGCCGCGACCAATGCGCTGTCCGACGTCTACGCCATGGGCGGGCGGCCGCTGTTCGCGCTGGCCATCGTCGGCATGCCGATCGGCAAGCTGCCCAACGAGGTCATCCGGCAAATCCTCGCCGGCGGCGAGGCGGTATGCAAGCAGGCCGGCATTCCCATCGCCGGCGGCCATTCGATCGACGCG
>DASVPF010000105.1:0-2510 GCA_036382965.1 Thiobacillus sp. | reverse complement strand
TGACGGGCTCGCTGTACGTAGATAGCTCAGCTTTTCGTTCACGTTTTGGTTGGACGCCGCCTTTTTCGATGGAAGCAGGATTGGCGGAAACGGTGGCTTCGTTAGGATGAGTTGGCTTGCTGTTTTTTCTGCACTTGCCATTTGCTGGCTAACGCTGGCTTGGTTGTTGCGGCGCGGCGAGCGCCTGCCGATGGATCATCCCAACGAACGTTCGCTGCACGCGACGCCGACGCCGCGCATCGGCGGGCTGGGCATCATGGCCGGGGTGCTGGTGGCGGCCATATGGCTGGGCGGGGCAGGCGTGTTGCCGGTAGTGCTGGCGGCTGCAGCGCTGGCCGCGCTGTCGATGCTCGACGATGCGCGCGGCCTGCCGGTGGCGCTGCGCTTTCTGGCGCATTTCGCCGCGGCGGTGGCGTGCCTGCTGGCGCTGGGCCTGAGCGGCTGGACCTTGCTGGCAGGCACGCTGGCGGCGGTGTGGATGACCAATCTCTACAACTTCATGGACGGCTCGGACGGGCTGGCGGGCGGCATGGCTGCCATCGGCTTCGGGGCGCTGGCGCTGGCGGCGTGGCTGGGCGGAGCGGCGGATCTGGCGGCATTCAGCGCGTCGATTGCGGCGGCGGCGCTGGCCTTCCTGCGCTTCAACTTCCCGCCGGCGCGGCTGTTCATGGGTGATGCAGGCTCGATCCCCCTTGGTTTCCTGGCGGCGGCACTCGGCATCGACGGGGCCATGCAAAGGGTATGGCCATGGCTGTTCCCGTTGCTGGTGTTTTCGCCCTTTATTCTTGACGCCAGCGTGACGCTCGTCCGCCGTGCGCTGCGCGGCGAAAAGGTCTGGCAGGCGCACCGGTCGCATTATTATCAGCGCGCAGTACTGTTGGGCGCCTCGCATCGCCAGCTTGCGCTGGTGGCCTATATGCTGATGCTGCTGTCGGCAGCGCTGGCTTTCGTGCTGCTGTTTCTGCCGCAGTATTCGGCGGGTCTGCTTATACTGTCGGCCTCGATGTATCTGCTGATTTTTCTCGCCATCGACCGTCGCTGGCGAATGTCGGCCGGCTGATTCCAAACCATGAACCTGAGTCCCCGCACCGTCACCATCATCCTGCACGACATTCTGGTGGCTGCCCTCGCCTGGCTGGGTGCCTACTGGCTGCGCTTCAATCTGACAGTGCCGCCGGAATTTCAGCCCGCGGCCTTGTCCACGCTCGCTTGGGTGGTGCCGCTGCAGGCCATGGTGTTCTGGCGCTTCGGCCTGTATCGCGGCATCTGGCGCTTTGCCAGCCTACCCGATCTCAAGCGCATCGTCCTGGCTGTCGGGCTGGCGGCGCTGCTGATCCCGGTGGTATTGATCCTGTTCCGTGTCCATGCGGTGGTGCCGCGCTCGGTGCTGATTCTCGATCCCATGCTGCTCGTCGTTGTGATGGGAGGCAATCGCCTGGCCTACCGCGCCTGGAAGGAGCACCGCCTGGCCAGCGTGCTGCGACCGGACAGCAAGCCGGCGCTGGTGGCCGGCGCCGGCTCGGCGGCGGACTTTCTGCTGCGCGAGCTGGCGCGCAACCCGGCGGGCTTCCACGTGGTGGGTCTGCTGGACGACAAGCGCGACAAACAGGGGCGGCTGGTGCAGGGAATCCCGGTGCTGGGGGCGCTGGATGAGGTCGCAACCTGGGCCAGGAAGATGGGGGTCGACGATGTCGTGCTGGCGCTGCCGTCGGCCGCGCACGAGGTGCGTAAGCGCATCACCCAGGCCTGTGCCGAAGCCGGACTGAACGTGATGACGATTCCTTCGCTCGAAGACCTGGTGGCAGGCCGGGTGTCGGTGTCGAGCCTCCGCCGCATCGAACTCGACGACCTGCTGGGGCGCGATCCGGTGCAACTCGATGACAGCGGCCTGCATCGCTTGCTGACCGGCCAGGTGGTGATGGTGAGCGGCGCCGGCGGTTCGATTGGTTCGGAGCTGTGCCGCCAGATCGCGCGCTTTGAACCGGCGAAGCTGGTGCTGTTCGAGCAGTCCGAGCTGGCACTGTATGCGATGGAGCAGGAGTTGCCGCAGCGTTTCCCCGGCTTGCCGATTGTGCCGGTGATCGGCGACGTGAAGAACGTCGTCTGGGTCAATCAGGTCATGGCCGAGCAGCATCCTGCGGTGGTGTTCCACGCCGCCGCCTACAAGCACGTGCCGCTGATGGAGAACGGCAATGCGTGGGAGGCGGTGCGCAACAATGTGCTGGGCACCCAGGTCGTCGCCGCCGCCGCGCAGGCGCATGGGGTCGGCAAGTTCGTGATGATTTCCACCGACAAGGCGGTCAACCCGACCAACGTGATGGGCGCGACCAAGCGGCTTGCCGAGATGGCCTGCCAGGCCATGCAGCAACCAGAAGGCACGCGCTTCGTGTCGGTCCGCTTCGGCAATGTGCTCGGTTCGTCCGGCAGCGTGATTCCCAAGTTCCAGAAGCAGATCGAGGCCGGCGGGCCGGTGACGGTGACGCACCCCGAGATCACGCGCTACTTCATGT
>DASVPF010000104.1:0-2643 GCA_036382965.1 Thiobacillus sp. | reverse complement strand
ACCAGATGCGACGCGATGTTGCTGTAAAGGCCGTGCACCGGCACGACGAACGCCACATTGCCGCCGAGGGCGAGTTCACCAGCGACCTCGCCGCCCAGGCCGCGCGTGCCGCGCTCGATGCGGCGGGGTTGGCGGCGGACGACATCGACCTGCTGCTGGTCGCACACCACCACGTCGGTCGTGCCCTTGAAAATGTCGTTGCCCTCGACGTTGCCGTAGAAATTCAGATGGCTGTCGCGCAGCAGTTCGGCGGCGCGCTTCACCATCTCGTTGCCCTTGATGTCTTCCTCGCCGATGTTCAGCAGCCCGACGCTCGGGTTCGGCTTGTGCTCCACCGCCGACACCAGCATCGCGCCCATGATGCCGAACTGCAGCAGGTGCTCGGCCGAGCAATCGACGTTGGCGCCCATGTCCAGCACCAGCGCGTGGCCGCTGATCGTCGGCATCACCGCGGCGATGGCGGGACGGTCGATGCCGGGAAGGGTTTTCAGGACGAAGCGCGCGGTCGCCATCAGCGCGCCGGTGTTGCCTGCGGACACACAGGCGTCGGCCTCGCCGGACTTGACGAGATCGATGGCCACGCGCATGGACGAATCTTTTTTGCCGCGCAGGGCAAGGGCGGGCGCCTCGTCCATCGCGACCACCTGGCTGGCGTGACGCACGATGAGACGCGGGCTGGACTTGGCGCGACGCGCCTTGAGTTCGGCCGCGACGATGTCCTGCGGCCCGACCAGAATCACATTCAGATCGGGATGACGCGCAAGGCAACGGATCGCCGCCGGGACCGTGACATGGGGGCCGTGATCGCCCCCCATGACGTCAATGGCGACTGTGATGTATCTCATACAGCCGGAATCGTTGGCTGAGTCGAACGCGCCCGACTACAGCGCGCAAGAAAATTATTCGCCTTTGGCCTTGACGACTTTGCGGCCACGATAAAAGCCGTTGGGGCTGATGTGGTGGCGCAGATGCGCTTCACCCGTGGTCGGCTCGACGGCCAGCGGCGGGTTGGTCAGGAAATCGTGCGAGCGGTGCATGCCACGCTTGGACGGGGACTTCTTGTTCTGCTGGACTGCCATTTCTTACTCCTAAAAAATCATGGCACCAAGAATCGTGGCACCAAAAAACTGTAGCGCCCCTCAGACAGGGCATTCGCCTTCCGCATGCATGGGGGCAAGCGGCAAGCTCAACAACACTTCGTCTTCAATCAACTCGACCAGACCCAGGGTCTCGCCGGCCTGGATGGCGTCGCTGTCAGGCAGCGCATCCAGCCGTTCCATCTCCGCTTCGTTGCGCGCCAAGTACAGCGTGCGTTCGACTTCAACTGCATACGGCAGGTCGCCCAGGCAACGCTGGCAGGTCAGTCCAAGCTCGCCGCTGACCGTCAACCGCAAGGACAGGCTACCCCGCTGATCCACGCGCCCCGCAACTCGACAGAACAGCGCGCCTTGCGTAAATTCATGGGCAAGACGTGGAAACGCGGACACGTCCGACCGGGTTTCCCAGGACTGTCCATCCTTGCAAAAACGCCATGGATCGACCTCAATCGGCTGAAGCACGGCGGACTCAAGCATGACGCGCCCGGTTAAACATTAGCCCGCAATGATATGATTTCGCGTTCTTTTTGTCAAAGAAACCCCAGCTCATCCAACATCAGGCGAGCCCATGCTTAAGAAAATACTGGTCGCCAACCGGGGCGAGATCGCCGTCCGCATCGTGCGCGCCTGTGCCGAACTGGGCATCAAGTCGGTCGCCATCTATACCGACGCCGACCGCCACGCACTCCATGTAAAAAAAGCCGACGAGGCGTATCACATCGGCAAGGATCCGATCCTCGGCTATCTGAACGCGCACACGCTGGTCAATCTGGCGGCGGCGTCGGGCTGCGATGCGCTGCATCCGGGCTATGGTTTCCTCTCCGAAAACCCCGACCTCGCCACCATCTGCGCACGCCGCGGCATCCGCTTCATCGGCCCCTCGCCCGAAGTGATCCGGCGCATGGGCGACAAGATCCAGGCGCGCAATGCCATGCTCGCCGCCGGCATTCCGGTGGTGCCGGGCTCGGACCACAACCTGGAAAACGTCGAGGAGGCGCGCGCGCTGGCCAACAGGATCGGCTATCCGGTCATGCTCAAGGCCACCAACGGCGGCGGCGGACGCGGCATCCGCCGGTGCGACAGCGAAGACGAGCTGCTGAAAAACTACGACCGTGTGGTATCCGAGGCCAGCAAAGCCTTCGGCAAGCCCGAGGTCTTCGTCGAAAAATGCGTGGTCCGCCCCAAGCACATCGAGGTGCAGATCCTGGGCGACACGCAGGGCAACATCATCCACCTGTTCGAGCGCGACTGCTCGATCCAGCGGCGCAACCAGAAGCTGATCGAAATCGCACCGAGCCCACAATTGACCGAGGCGCAACGCCAATACATCGGCAAGCTGGCGGTGCGCGCAGCCAAGGCGGTGGGCTACGTGAATGCCGGCACGGTGGAATTCCTGCTCGACCAGGACAACCAGTTCTACTTCATGGAGATGAACACCCGGCTGCAGGTCGAACATCCCGTCACCGAGACCATCACCGGCGTCGATATCGTGCAGGAGCAGATCCGCATCGCCTCCGGCCTGCCGCTGCAATACAGGCAGGACGAA
>DASVPF010000103.1:0-4358 GCA_036382965.1 Thiobacillus sp. | reverse complement strand
TTCCAATTCGGCCAGCGCGGTCTCCAGATGGCCGTAAAACCGTTCCACTTCCTCCCCGGTTGCAGCATCCATCTCCGGCTGCGGCCATTCCGCACGACCCAGCCAGACTTGGCGGACCTCATAGCAGAGCACCTGCACCGCCGCCGCCAGATTGAGCGAGCTGTAGTCCGGGTTGGCAGCAATCGTCACCAACCCCTGGCACTGACCCAACTCCTCGTTCGACAAGCCACTGGTTTCATTGCCGAACACCAGCGCCACCGGGCCCGCCTGCGCCTCGGTCAGCAACCGCGTGGACGCCTCGGGCGGCGTCAGCACCTCGGCCACGATGTCGCGCCGGCGCGCCGACACGCCCAGCGCCAGCGTGGTGTCGGCGAGCGCCTCGGCGAGCGTTGTGCACACCCGCGCCTGCGCCAGCAGGTCGGTCGCGCCCGAGGCCATGGCGTCGGCCTGGCTGTTGGGGAACACTGCGGGATCGACCAAATAGAGTTGTGATAGGCCCATCGTCTTCATCGCCCGCGCCGCCGCGCCGATATTGCCGGGATGACTGGTGCGCGTCAGCACGATACGGATATTGGCGAGAAGTTTCGGGTCGGCCGGCGTCATCAAGTAAACATCATCAAGTAAAATAGTGGCTCGTTCTTTGAATCCGTAGCCAGACACCATGCATCCCATGCTCAATACGGCGGTGAAAGCCGCTCGCAAAGCCGGGGCGATCATCAATCGCGCCTCGCTCGACCTCGACCAGCTCACCGTGCGCAGCAAACAGGATCGCGATTACGTCAGTGAAGTCGACCAGATGGCCGAACGCGCCATCATCGAAACCCTGCTCGACGCCTATCCAAATCACGGGATTTTAGCAGAGGAGTCTGGCGCAGCCGACGCCAAGAATGGCGAGGACTACCAGTGGATCATCGATCCGCTCGACGGCACCACCAATTTCCTGCACGGCCTGCCGCAGTATTCGATTTCCATCGCCTTGAAGCACAAGGGCCAGATCACCCAGGCCGTAGTGTTCGACCCGGCGAGGAACGAGCTCTTCACCGCCAGCCGCGGCCGCGGCGCCCTGCTCAACGACCGCCGCATCCGCGCCAGCAAGCGCAGCAAATTGAGCGAATGCCTGATCGGCACCGGCTTCCCCTTCCGCGATTTCAGCTTCGCCGAGGCCTACCTCAACATGTTCCGCGACATGATGCGCGCCACCTCGGGCCTGCGCCGTCCCGGCTCCGCCGCGCTCGACCTTGCCTACGTGGCGTGTGGCCGCTACGACGGCTTCTGGGAAATGCACCTGAAACCCTGGGACCTCGCCGCCGGCAGCCTGATCGCACAGGAGTCCGGTGCGCTCGTCGGCAACTTCATGGGCGATGAGGGCTTTCTCGAATCCGGCAACATCGTCGCCGCCAGCCCGAAAATCTTCGGCCAGATGCTACAGGTTCTCGCGCCGCATCTGCCGCCCGAACTGAAGGTCTGATCCAAACGCCAGCCTGCCCATGTCCATCGCCAGGGAGCCCACTGCCCACACGCCGATGATGCAGCAGTACATGGGCATCAAGGCGCAGCATCCCGACATGCTGCTGTTCTACCGCATGGGCGATTTTTACGAGCTGTTCTACGACGACGCCGAAAAGGCCGCGCGGCTGCTCAACATCACGCTCACCACGCGCGGCGCCTCGGCAGGCAGCCCGATCAAAATGGCCGGCGTGCCCTATCACAGCGCCGAGCAGTATCTGGCGCGCCTGCTGAAGCTGGGCGAATCGGTGGTGATCGCCGAGCAGGTGGGCGACCCCGCCACCAGCAAAGGCCCGGTCGAACGCCAGGTTTCGCGCATCGTCACCCCCGGAACCCTGACCGATTCGGGCCTTTTGGACGAGGCGCGCGATACGTTGATTCTGGCCATCGCCCCCGGCATGGTTAATGCGGTGCCAGGGACCGAATCGGTCGGCGTGGCCTGGCTCAATCTCGCCGCCGGGCGCTTTCAGGTCACCGAAGTCAATGCAACCGCCCTGCTCGCCCTGCTGGCGCGGGTGCGGCCGGCGGAAATCCTGGCACCCGACGACTTTGCTTTCAATGGCGCCTCTTGTGCGGTTCGCCGCCTCGCTCCGTGGCAATTCGACACCCATGGCGCACAGACCCGTCTGGCGCAGCAATTCGGCAGCCGCGACCTTGCCGGCTTCGGCGTCGCCGATCTGCCCCTGGCGATTGCCGCGGCCGGCGCCCTGCTCGACTACATCCAGACCACCCAGCGCACCGCGCTCCCGCACATCCAGTCGATCTGCGCCGAGCGCGACAGCGACTTCGTGCAGCTCGACGCCGCCACCCGACGCAACCTGGAGCTCACCGAAACGCTGCGCGGCGAGGCGTCGCCGACCTTGCTATCGGTGCTCGATACCACCGCCACCGGCATGGGCACGCGCCTGCTGCGACACTGGCTGCACCACCCGCTGCGCGACCGTGAGGTCCTGGCCCGGCGGCGCGACGCCATCGGCGTGCTGGCCGAGGCGCCCGACGTAGCGACCGCCCTCACCCGGATGCTGCGAAGCTGCGCCGACGTAGAGAGAATCAGCGGGCGCATCGCACTGAAGAACGCGCGCCCGCGCGATCTGTCCGGTTTACGCGACACCCTGGTGACATTGCCCGATCTCGCCGCTGCCCTGCCCGACGACCGCGCACGCCTGGCCGCACTGCAAAGCGCCCTCGCCGCCCGTCCCGACCTGTACACGCTGCTGGCGAACGCCGTCCAGCCCGAGCCTGCCAGCGTGCTGCGCGAGGGCGGCGTGATCGCCGACGGCTATGACGCCGGACTCGACGAACTGCGCGCGCTGACGCGCGACGCCGGCGCCTTCCTGCTGGAACTGGAAACCCGCGAACGCGCGCGCTCGGGCATCGGCAACCTGAAAGTCGAGTACAACAAGGTGCACGGCTTCTACATCGAGGTCAGCCGCGCGCAATCGGACAACGTCCCCGACGACTACCGCCGCCGCCAGACGCTGAAGAACGCCGAGCGCTACATCACGCCGGAACTGAAAGCCTTCGAGGACAAGGCCCTGTCGGCGCAGGATCGCGCGCTGGCGCGCGAGAAGGCGCTGTTCGACGCACTGCTGGACACGCTGACGCCGCATGTTCCGGACCTGCTCTCGATCGCCGCCGCGCTCGCCGAGATCGACGTGCTGGCGAGCCAGGCCGAGCGCGTGCGCACGCTCAAACTGTGCGCGCCCGAATACGGCGACGAGCCCGGCATCGTCATCCGCGGCGGCCGCCATCCGGTGGTCGAAGCACAGGTGGCGCACTTCATTCCCAACGACGTTCTTCTGACCCGCACCCGGCAGATGCTGCTGATTACCGGCCCCAACATGGGCGGCAAGTCGACCTACATGCGGCAGATCGCGCTGATCACACTACTGGCCTGCTGCGGCCTGTGGGTGCCCGCCAGTTCGGCCTAAATCGGCGACGTCGACCAGATATTCACCCGCATCGGCGCCTCCGACGATCTGGCCGGCGGGCGTTCGACCTTCATGGTGGAGATGACCGAAACCGCGCACATCCTGCACAACGCCAGCGCCAACAGCCTGGTGCTGCTCGACGAGATCGGCCGCGGCACCTCCCCCTTCGACGGCCTGGCGCTGGCGTGGGCGGTGGCGCGGCACCTGGTCACTGCGACGCGCGCGTTCACCCTGTTCGCCACCCATTATTTCGAACTGACCCAACTGGCGCAGGAATTCCGCCAGCTCGCCAACGTCCATCTCGACGCCAAAGAGCACGGCGCCGACCTGGTGTTCCTGCACGCGCTGGAAGAAGGCCCGGCCTCGCAGAGCTACGGCATCCAGGTCGCACGCCTGGCCGGCGTGCCGAGCCCGGTGATTCATGCGGCGCGCCGGCATCTGCGCGAACTCGAGGACGCGCAGGTGCAGCCCGGCCCGCAGGGCGACTTGTTCGCCGCGCACCTCCCCAACGAAGAACCGCCGCCGCATCCTGCGCTTGATCAGTTGCGCGAGCTCGACCCCGACACGCTCACCCCGAAGGCGGCGCTGGACATGCTCTACGCATTGAAGGCGCTGACCGATACCACGCCGTGAAGTCGCTTCGTCTCGATAGCACCGAACTCGGCCTCGATTTCAACGCCGCACTGAAACTGGCCAGTGTTATTGCCCGGCAGCAGCTGGGCGAAGAATCAATGCTATTGAGCTGGTACGATCGTGAACGCGATCTCGAATCGCCGGCAGGCGTGAGCGAATGCCATCAAGGCTGCGCCACCAAAGGGTCGTGGGACTATGCGCTGAACCGCGGCGCGCGGCTGGCAGTGAAGAGCTCGTTCCTCGCCGGGTCGAACACTACGGCCTGGGTGATCTGGCCCTTGTGCTTCA
>DASVPF010000102.1:0-5887 GCA_036382965.1 Thiobacillus sp. | reverse complement strand
TCAAGGAACTCCGATGGAACTCGCCTGCCCCCACTGCCTCGTGCGCGGGCAGCCAGCCGGCGAGGCCGTCGGCATGTTTCACCGGCAGCCAGCCGTAGGCATCGGCGTTGCCGGTGACGTCGAGCAGCACGCCGTGCGCGGCGCGAAACACGACGTCGGCGTCGGCGCGCGGCTGTTGCCGGACGACGCTGGTTTCGCTCCTGATCATGACGCTCCTGGCGCCGCCGAGGGCGGACTTCTCGATCCACGCCAGGCGACCGCTGTGGTCGCGCACCTTGACCCAGGCTTCGGCGTCGACGACGACTTCAAGCGGCAGGCCGCTGCCTGCGATGGCGAGCTTGCCGGCCATGGTCGATGGCGCGTCGTACAGAATGGCGGCGCGACCGGTGCTGCGGTATTCCAGCGCGCAAGCCGGCTGCGTCAGCGCGAGCAGCAGCCCGGCCGCGAGCAGCGAACCTGAGGGGCGCAGTCGCAATTTCAACGGACTGGATTCAATGCGTTTGCGCGGGCGCGGCCTGCTGCTGCGCCTGCTGTTGCTGCATGTACAGGGATTCGAAGTTGACCGGGTTCAAGAGCAGCGGCGGGAAGCCGGCACGGATCACCACGTCGGACACGGTCTCGCGCAGGTAGGGGAAGACGATGTTGGGGCAGCCGATGCCGAGCACCATCGGCAGCTGATCCTGCGGCACGTTCTGGATGCGGAAAATGCCGGCCTGGGTGCATTCGACCAGGAACATGGTCTTGTCGCCGGCCTTGGCGGTGACGGTGACGGTGATGCTGGAGTGGTATAGGCCTTCTTCGAGCGCGCGGCTTTCAGTCGACATATTGACGTCGATCTGCGGCGCTTCGCGTTCCAGATAGATGGCGGGCGCGTTGGGCACTTCCACCGACAGATCCTTGACGTAGAGTTTTTCGATATTGAATACGGGTTGTTGTGCGTCGGCCATGATGTCTCCCTGAATAATAAAAACCGGAGCCTGCGCTCCGGGGATGCTGCCCATTTTACACGCGCTTTAAGGCGCCTTTATTGAATATCCTGTGACGCCAGCCAGCGCTTCAGCGCATGCGCCTCCATTGCCCCCGAGATGCGCGCCGCTTCGGCGCCGTTCCTGAACAGGATCAGGCTGGGGATGCCCTTGATGTGGTGGCGCATCGACACCTGCGGATGCGCTTCGGTGTCGACCTTGGCGAAGCGCACGCGGGTGCCCATTTCGGCCGCCGCCTGCTGGAACACGGGCGCCATCATCTTGCAGGGGCCGCACCAGCCGGCCCAGAAATCGACCAGCACCGGCAGGCCGGCCTTCGCAATGAAGCGGTCGAAGCTGTCGGCGGTGAGGTCGACCGGCTTGCCGGGCAGGAGCGGGGTGCCGCACTTGCCGCATTTGGGCGCGTGCGCCAGGCGATCGTCCGGCACGCGGTTGACGGCGAGGCAGTGGGGGCAGGCGAGTTCCATCGGAGTTCCTTGAAGCGAGGGTGTCTGTTTCAAGGTGGTGGCGTGCGCCGGGAATTCAAGCGCCGGCGAGCAGGGGCACCAGTCCGCCCGCGGCATCGAGCGCGGAGGTGTCGTCGAAGCCGCCGACATGGGTGTCGCCGACGAACACCTGCGGCACGGTGCGGCGGCCGCCGGAGCGGGCGATCATTTCATCCTGCCGGGCCGGATCGAGGTCGATGCGGACTTTTTCGATTTCGCTGACGCCGCGGCTTTTGAGCAGGCGCTCGGCGGCGACGCAATAGGGGCAGACTGCGGTGCAGTACATCACGACTTTGTTGGCCATGAGGTGTCCTTTGTTCCTGATTACTTGGCGATGGGCAGGTTGGCGCGCTCCCACGCGACGATGCCGCCCGCCTGGTTGTACACGGTCTCGAAGCCGGCCTTTTTCAGCATGCCGCAGGCGCGTGCCGAGCGCTGGCCGCTGCGGCAGGTGACCAGGACCGGCCTGGACTTGAACTTGTCGAGTTCCTGGAGGCGGCCGGCCAGTTGCCCCAGCGGAATGTGCCTGGCGCGGGGGATGTGCCCGGCCGCGTATTCCTTGTCCTCGCGCACGTCGAGGATCAGCGCGTCGTCGTTGTAGAGGCGGGTGGCTTGCAGCGTGTCGGCTTCTTCGATGCCGGACAGCTTGCTGCCGATGAAAGACCACAGCAGCATGGCGCCGGACACCGCCGCCAGCGCCACCAGCATCCAGTTTTGTTGCAGGAATTGCACGTCCATGGAAATCTCCGGTTACAGGCCGCAGCCCGGTTTGATGCCCGCAACGATGCGGATTATGCGTTCAACGGTCATGAGGAAAACTCCTGGTTGGATGAAGAATGTTTGCGGTAGTTCGCGGCGTAGTACAGCACCGGAATCACCACCAGCGTGAGCAGGGTGGAGACGAAGATGCCGAAAATCAAGGACACCGCGAGGCCCGAGAAGATCGGGTCGTCGAGGATGAAGAAGGCGCCCAGCATGGCCGCGAGGCCAGTCAGCACGATCGGCTTGGCGCGGGTGGCGCCGGCCTGGATCACCGCTTCCTGGAAATCCATGCCGCTGCGCACCTGCTCGTTGATGAAATCGACCAGCAGGATGGAATTGCGCACGATGATGCCGGCCAGCGCGATCATGCCGATCATGGAGGTGGCGGTGAACTGCGCGCCGAGCAGGGCGTGGCCCGGCATCACGCCGATGATCGTCAGCGGGATCGGCGCCATGATGACGAGCGGCGTCAGATAGCTCTTGAACTGCGCCACCACCAGGATGTAGATCAGCATCAGGCCGACTGCATAGGCCAGCCCCATGTCGCGGAAGGTTTCGTAGGTGACCTGCCATTCGCCGTCCCACTTCAGGCTGAATCCGGCGTAGGGATCGGCGGGCTGGCGGATGAAATATTCGGACAGCGTGCCGCCTTGCGCCAGCGGCTTGTCTTTCAGCGCGCCGCGCATGTCGAACAGGCCGTACAGCGGCGAATCGATCTTGCCGCCGGTGTCGCCGACCACGAACACCACGGGCAGCAGGTCCTTGTGGTAGAGGGTTTTCTCGCGCGCGCTCGGCATCACCTCGACCAGTTCGGACAGGGGCACCAGCTTGCCGTTGCTGCCGCGCACGGTCAGCTTCAGCAGCTCGTCGAGTTGGGACAGGCGTTCCGGCGGCAGCGCGATGCGCACCGGGATTTCGTACTTCGCGCCGCTGCCGTGGATGGGTGTGACGTTCTCGCCCGCCAGCCCCATCTTCATCGCCGCAACGATATCCTTCTGCGCCACGCCGGCGACCGCCGCCTTGTGCTGCAACACGCGCAGCACGAAGCGCGGGGCGTCGTCTTCCACCGTGTCGTCGATGGCGACGATGCCTGCGGTTTTTTCGAAGACGCCGCGCACCTGCTTGGCGACCTGGATCTGCGCGTCGTAATCGGGGCCGTAGATTTCGGCGACGATCGGCGACATCACCGGCGGGCCGGGTGGCACTTCGACCACCTTGACGTCGGCGCCGTGTTTTCTGGCGATGGCCTCGGCCGCCGGACGGATCGCCTGCGCGATTTCATGGCTCTTGCGATCGCGCGCGTGCTTGTCGACGAGGTTCACCTGGAGGTCGCCGACTTCGGGCCCAGAACGCAGGTAATACTGCCGCACCAGGCCGTTGAAATTGATCGGCGCCGCGGTACCGGCGTAGGCCTGGTAGTCGGTGACTTCGGGTACGGCAGACACTGCCGCGCCCATTTCGGCAAGCACCTGCGCGGTCTTTTCCAGCGGCGTGCCGACCGGCATATCGACGATGATCTGGAATTCGGACTTGTTGTCGAACGGCAGCATTTTCAGGATGACCAGCTTGACTGCCGGCAGCGCGACCGAAACCAGGATGGCCAGCCCGATGCCCAGCCACAGCGTGCGACGCGCGCCGCGGCCGTCACGGCCGCGCAGGAAGGGCGTGAGGCGGGCGCGGAACAGGGTCAGCAGCCTGGGTTCGCCGCCGTGCGCCGCGTGCGCATCCTGCTTGATGAGCTTCAGCGACAGCCACGGCGTGACGATGAAGGCGATCGCCAGCGAGATCACCATGCCGATCGAGGCGTTGATCGGGATCGGGCTCATGTACGGCCCCATCAGGCCGGAGACGAAGGCCATCGGCAAGAGCGCGGCGATGACGGTGAGCGTGGCGAGGATGGTCGGGCCGCCGACTTCGTCCACGGCGCGCGGGATGATCGTCTGCATTCCATCGTGATCGAGTTGCATGCGGCGGTGGATGTTCTCCACCACCACGATGGCGTCGTCGACCAGGATGCCGATCGAGAAAATCAGCGCGAACAGCGATACCCGGTTGAGCGTGAAGCCCCACGCCCACGAGGCGAACAGCGTGGCCGCCAGCGTCAGCAGCACCGCCGCACCGACGATCAGCGCCTCGCGGCGGCCGATGGCGAACAGTACCAGCAGCACCACCGAGGCGGTGGCGAAGATCAGCTTCTGGATCAGTTTCTTCGCCTTGTCGTTGGCGGTGGCGCCGTAGTTGCGGGTGATCGTGGTCTCCACGCCTTCGGGTAGCACGCTGTTTTGCAGCGTGTTGACGCGCGCGATGACTTGCTCCGCGACGTCGACGGCGTTCTCGCCGGGCTTCTTCGAGATCGCCAGCGTGACCGCCGGATAGGTCTGCCCGCTGATGGCCTGGTTGACGCCGCCAGCGCCGGGGCCGTGCCAGACGTAACGCGTCGGCTGGTCGGGCCCGCCGACGATGGTGGCGATGTCGCTCATGTACACCGGGCGCCCCTGGGTGACGCCGACCACCAGTTGCTTGACGTCGTCGACGCCGGCCAGGAAAGTGCCGGTCTGCACCAGGATTTCCCGGTTGTCCGACACCAGGGTGCCGGACGGCTGGGCGGCATTGGACACCTGCAGGGCGTCGCGGATGTCCTGCGCCGACACGCCGAATGCCGCCATGCGGTCGGGGTCCATCATCACCCGCACTGCGCGGCCGGGGCCGCCGACGGTCGTGACTTCGCGCGTGCCGGGAATGCGCTTCAGCTCGATTTCCGCCGCGTGCGCCGCCTGTTCCAGTTCGTACGCGCCGCGCGTCGGATCGCGCGTCCACAGGGTGACGGTGACGATGGGCACGTCGTCGATCCCGAGCGGCTTGATGATGGGCTCGCCGACGCCGAGTTCGGGCGAGACCCAGTCGCGGTTGGCCTGGATGGTGTCGTACAGCCGCACCAGCGCCTGGGTGCGATCCTGGCCGACCCGGTATTGCACGGTGAGCACCGCCATGCCGGGCTTGGAAACCGAATAGAGGTGCTCGATGCCGGCGATCTGCGACAGCACCTGCTCGGCCGGCGTCGCCACCAGTGCCTCCACGTCCTTCGCCGACGCGCCGGGGAAGGGGATGAACACGTTGGCCATGGTCACGTTGATCTGCGGCTCTTCCTCGCGCGGCGTGACCAGAATGGCAATCAGACCCAGCAGCGCCGCGATCAGCGCAATCAGCGGAGTGAGCTGGGACGTGAGAAAGAAACGGGCGGTGCGTCCGGAGAATCCCATGCGTGTTTTATTTGGCGGACGGCCGGGCGCTTTGGGCGTAAATCCCCGCCTTGACGGGCTCGAGCGCAATGACGTCGCCCGCATTCAGTCCGGCCAGCACTTCCACCTGGCCGCGTCCATCGGGCGTGCCCAGACGGAGCTGCCGCAGGCTCACTTTGTCCCGGTTCACCACGTATACCGCGGTGATTTCGGAGCGGCGCACGACGGCGCTGACCGGGATAGTCAGCTTGCGTGCGCTGCCCATCGAGAAATGCGCGCGCACGAACATGCCGGGGATGACGCCTTCCACGTTGGCCGGCAGGTCGATCCGCACCTTGACCGTGTGGGTGGCCACATCGGCCGACGGCAGCACGGTGACGCCGACGGCATCGATGGTGTCCTGCGCCCCGACGAG
>DASVPF010000101.1:0-6149 GCA_036382965.1 Thiobacillus sp. | reverse complement strand
CTCGGCGCGGCATTCGCGGGCAAACAAAAAGCCCCCGTGCCCAGCAGGCGACGGGGGCACACGATCACCCGTCGCGAACTTAAACCGTCTTGCCGCGGAAAATCACCATGGCCGCGCCCTGCGACTGATTGAAGTTGTTGTACCCAATCAGGCGAATATGGTTGTTGGGGTTGGCCTTGTGGCACGCCTCGGCTTCACCCAGGATCCGGTCCACATCGGTTTCGCCGAACATCGGCAGCTTCCACATATACCAGTACGAATCCATCAGGTGTTCGGGCTCGGTGTGCTCGATGGCCGGGTTCCAGCCTTTCTTCACCAGATACGCGACCTGCTTGCGGATATTGTCCGCGTCCATCGCGGGCAGGTAGGAGAAGGTCTCGAACTTGCGGCTGGCGGGGTCGCTCAGGCGGCTTTTGTAATCCATGACTTCAGACATTTGGGTTCCTTTCTTGGGGCTAGGATTTAGGATTTCGGGGCCAGGGTGGTGGGGCCGGGGGGTTTCCCTGGTCCCCAGCCCCTAGCTCCTAGCTCCTGCTTACTTGTGAGCGACGTCCAGCTTGTCGACGGTGTCGAACTCGAACTTGATCTCTTTCCACGTTTCCATGGCGATCTTCAGTTCGGGGCTGTGCGCGGCAGCGGCGGTCAGGATGTCCTTGCCTTCCTTCTCGATGGCACGGCCCTGGTTGCGAGCTTCCACACAGGCTTCCAGCGCGACGCGGTTGGCGGCGGCGCCGGCGGCGTTGCCCCAGGGGTGGCCCAGCGTACCGCCACCGAACTGCAGCACGGAGTCGTCGCCGAAGATGCTGACCAGTGCGGGCATGTGCCACACGTGGATGCCGCCGGACGCAACCGGGATCACGCCTGGCATGGAACCCCAGTCCTGATCGAAGAACAGGCCGCGGCTGCGGTCTTCCTTGATGAACTCGTCACGCATGGTGTCGATCCAGCCCAGCGTGGCTTCGCGGTCGCCTTCCAGCTTGCCCACGACGGTACCGGAGTGCAGGTGGTCACCACCCGACAGACGCAGCACCTTGGTCAGCACGCGGAAGTGGATGCCGTGGTGCGGGTTGCGGTCGAGCACGGCGTGCATGGCGCGGTGGATGTGCAGCAGCATGCCGTTGTTGCGACACCAATTGGCCAGGCCCGTGTTGGCGGTCAGGCCGCCGGTCAGGTAGTCGTGCATGATGATCGGTGCGCCGATTTCCTTGGCGAACTCGGCACGCTTGTACATCTCTTCCGGGGTCGGCGCGGTCACGTTGAGGTAGTGTCCCTTGCGCTCGCCGGTCTCGCGTTCGGCCTTCAGCGTCGCTTCCTGCACGAAGGAGAAACGGTCGCGCCAACGCATGAAGGGCTGGCTGTTGACGTTCTCGTCGTCCTTGGTGAAGTCGAGACCGCCGCGCAGGCACTCGTACACGGCGCGGCCGTAGTTCTTGGCGGACAGACCCAATTTAGGCTTGATGGTGCAGCCCAGCAGCGGACGGCCGTACTTGTTCATACGGTCGCGTTCGACCTGGATGCCGGCAGGCGGGCCGCCGCAGGTCTTCACGTAGGCGATCGGGAAGCGCACGTCTTCCAGACGCAGGGCGCGCAGCGCCTTGAAGCCGAACACGTTGCCGACCAGCGAGGTCAGCACGTTGACGACCGAACCTTCTTCGAACAGGTCGATCGGATAGGCTACAAAGGCATAGAAGCAGGTGTCGTCGCCGGGGACGTCTTCGATACGGTAGGCGCGGCCCTTGTAGTAGTCCAGGTCGGTCAGGAGGTCGGTCCACACCGTGGTCCAGGTCCCGGTCGACGACTCGGCGGCCACGGCAGCGGCAACTTCTTCGCGATCCACGCCCGGCTGCGGGGTGATCTTGAAGCAGGCCAGCAGATCGGTGTCCAGCGGGGTGTATTCCGGGGTCCAATAAGTCTGCCGGTATTCCTTCACACCGGCGTTATAGGTTTTAACAGCCATGATTTCCTCCTACAAAAGGGGTCGGGTTTCCGTGCAACGCCCCAGCGGCCTGACACGATGGGATGCAGTTTGCCGGAGACCAATCATCAATGACAGTCGATATTTTCTATTTCAGCGATAGACTTTACTCTATGTAAAGCCAAGCCGGAGCCATTCGATGCGTCATCACACCACATTCCGCCAGTTGGAAATCTTCGAAGCGATCGCGCGCCTCGACAGCTTCACCCGCGCGTCTGAAGAACTGTTCCTGACCCAGCCCACCGTCTCGATGCAGATGAAGAAACTGACCGAGACCGTCGGCGTGCCGCTGATCGAACAAGTCGGCAAGAAGATCCACCTCACGTCCGACGGCCAGCAACTGGTGCAGGCCACCCGCGAAATCTTCAGCATCCTCGATCGTTTCACGATGTCGGTGGCGGAGCGCCAAGGCCTCAAGCAGGGACAACTGCGCCTGATGGCGATCACCACCGCCTCGTATTTCGCACCGCGCCTATTGGGCGAGTTCGCCAAGCTGTATCCCGGCATCGACGTCAGCCTGCGCGTCACCAACAAGGAGCAGGTGCTGGCCAGCATCGCCGACAACCTCGACGACCTCTATTTTCTCGGCCAGCCGCCGGAAGACATCGACGTCGTCGCCACCCCCATCATGGACAACCCCATCGTCGTGCTCGCCGCGCCCGATCACCCGCTGGCGCACAAGAAGAAGATCACGCTGCAACGCCTGGCGAAGGAGCCGTGGCTGATGCGCGAAAGAGGCTCGGGCACCCGCAACGCCATCGAACGCCGCTTCGACGAACAGGGCATCACGATCCGCCCGCGCCTGGAGCTGGGGAGCAACGAAGCCATCAAGCAGGCTATCCTCGCCGGCCTCGGCGTCTCCGCCCTCTCCCGCCACACGCTCACGCTGAACCAGCCCGGCCAGTTCGCCGTACTCGACGTCGAGGGCTTTCCCATCCTGCGCCACTGGTATGCCGTCTATCCGGCCGGCCGGCAGTTGTCGGTCGTCGCGCGGGCATTTCTGGATTATTTGCTGGGACGGGGGGAGGCAGCGCCTGCGGCGCGCAAAAGGAGGAAGTAGCCGAGGTCTACGTGCGTGCCTCAGACAGGCGCATTCGGTGCGAGGCGTGCCTCGATCGCCTGCTCCATGTCGCTCAGCACGGAGCCCATCACGAGCCCCGCACAGTGGTGATACAGAAACAGTTCGCAGGCCACCGGTTCGGTCAGGTTGTCGCGCCCGCCGGTTGAGAATGTCCGCCACACCATGATCAGTTGGTCTTCGGCAAAGCTGTCGACGCAGCACCATGCTTCGTCGTCCAGCACGATTTCGAGGCCGCGATGGCGCGTGAGGCCGATACGCAGCGGCTTGCCGAGCCGGATCAGGGCGAGCCGTACACGGTTGTAACAAGCCGCCGGTATCTCTTTGGGCATGATGCGCAGCGGCGGCAGGTCGTCCGGCAGCTCGCGCATGCCTACCCCATGGGCCAAGGCCGCAGCCGCTTCATGACGCCCCGCCGGGATCGCTGTCGGCCTTGCCGTCGGTGAACACGCGGCTCGCCAGGATGTCCTCGGCCTCGATGGTCATGAGATCGGCCTTGGACAGGGTTTTCGAGGTGCGGGCGAACAGGCGGTTGGCCTGACGCAGGCGCGCACGGTCGAGCGCGTTGCGCACCGAACGCGCATTCGCGAAGTGTTCGAGCCTCATCCGCAGCGTCAGGTACTCGAAAAATGCCTTCTCGGCCTCCGCGCTGAAGCGGTAGTTCTGCGCCGCCAGCATCAGTTTGGCGATAGCGAGGAGTTCTGCCGCGCTGTAGTCGGGGAAATCGATATGGTGCGCGATGCGCGAACGCATGCCGGGGTTGCTGTGGAAGAACTTGTCCATGCGATCCTTGTAGCCGGCCAGGATCACCACCAGATCCTCGCGGTTGTTCTCCATCACCTGCAACAGGATCTCGATCGACTCGGCGCCGTAGTCGCGCTCGTTCTCGGGCTTGTACAGATAGTAGGCCTCGTCGATGAACAGCACGCCGCCCATCGCCTTCTTGATGACCTCCTTGGTCTTGGGCGCGGTGTGTCCGATGTACTGGCCGACGAGGTCGTCGCGGGTGACCGACACCAGGTGGCCTTCGCGCACATAGCCCAGGCGGTGCAAGATCTCCGCCATGCGCAGGGCGACGGTGGTCTTGCCGGTGCCCGGGTTGCCGGTGAACGACATGTGCAGGGTCGGCGTTTCGGAAGTCAGCGCGAACTGCTTGCGCAGACGGTCGACCAGCAGCAGCGCTGCAATTTCGCGTATGCGCGTCTTGACGGGCCTCAGCCCGATCAATTCGCGATCGAGTTTGTCGAGGACCTCCTGGACGTTGGAAGCCTGGAATTCGGCCTCGATATCCACGGGCGCATCGTCCGCCAGGATGGCGGGCGCTTTGCTCTCCAGCTTGTTCATGTCATTCATCACCACGCTCCGGTTACCCTGTGGCGACACCGCACGCGGCGGCGATTGTCGCGATGGGCGACACTATCGATCAATGTTCTTCCGGCCGGCGGGGGGGCGTGCTTCAGTCCCCCCGCCGGAAAAGGCCGGTCGCTTAGTAGCGTTCGCCTTCCGGTTTGTCCGTCGCATACGAATGCACGGTGTAGTGGATGGTGCGTCCCGGACCTTCCTGCCGCAACAGGCCGAAGCCAGGCTCCTTCTTCGGCCGGTTGACAAGGTAGGACATGCGCGGCGATTCGACACCGCGCGAGCTGTCGAACGCCGTCACCCGGATGTAGCAGTTGGGAAAGGTCTTGCGGCAGTTGTTGACCTCCATCAGGATCCCGGCCGGATCCTTGAGGTCGAACATAGGCATGCCGAACATTTCCCAATAAGTGTTGCGCGGGTGCGGATCATCGGTGTACTCGACGTTGACGGCCCAGCCGTGGCTCAGCGCGTATTTGATCTGCGCGGTGATCTGCTCGTCGGTGAGATCGGGCAGGAACGAGAACTGACCCTGGGTGAGGCGGTTGCCTGGATTGGTCATCATGATGCGGTCTCCTATTGAAGTTGTCAGACGCTGGCCGTGGTGGTGGGCACGAAATCGGCCGTGTCGGTCGACGCGTAGTTGAAGGTGATGTCCTTCCACGTGTCGAGCGCGGCCTTGAGCGGCGTACACCACTTGGCGGCGTTTTCGAGGATCTGCGGACCTTCGTTCCAGATATCGCGGCCTTCGTTGCGCGCCAGCACCATCGCCTCGAGCGCGACGCGGTTGGCCGTGGCGCCGGCCTGGATGCCCATGGGATGACCGATGGTGCCGCCGCCGAACTGCAGGATGACGTCTTCACCGAGGTAGGTCAGCAACTGGTGCATCTGCCCCGCATGGATACCGCCCGAGGCGACCGGCATGACCTTGTTGAGCGAGGCCCAGTCCTGGTCGAAGAAGAGGCCGTTTTCCAGGCTCATCGGCGTGTGCGTGTCGCGCAGGGTGTCGTAGAAGCCCTTGATCATCAGCGGGTCGCCTTCGAGCTTGCCGACCACGGTGCCGGCATGGATGTGATCGACGCCCGCCATGCGCATCCATTTGCAGATCACGCGGAAGTTCATGCCGTGGTTCTTCTGCCGCGAATAGGTCGAGTTTCCGGCACGGTGCAGGTGCAGGATCATGTCGTTCCTGCGCGCCCACTTCGCCATGCTCTGGATTGCGGTGTAGCCGATGACGAGGTCGATCATGACGATCACCGAGCCGAGGCTCTTGGCGAATTCGGCGCGCTCGTACATCTCTTCCATCGTGCCGGCGGTGACGTTGAGGTAATGGCCCTTGACCTCGCCGGTGGCGGCCGAAGCCTTGTTCACCGCTTCCATGCAATACAGGAAGCGGTCGCGCCAGTGCATGAAAGGCTGCGAGTTGATGTTCTCGTCGTCCTTCACGAAGTCGAGGCCACCCTTCAGCGCCTCGTACACGACGCGGCCGTAGTTGCGGCCCGACAGGCCGAGCTTGGGCTTGGTGGTGGCGCCCAGCAGCGGGCGGCCGAACTTGTCGAGGCGCTCGCGTTCGACGACGATGCCGGTCGCCGGGCCCTGGAAGGTCTTCAGGTAGGCGACGGGGATGCGCATGTCTTCGAGGCGCAGCGCTTTCACCGCCTTGAAGCCGAACACGTTGCCGATGATGGACGCGGTGAGGTTGGCGATCGAGCCGGGCTCGAACAAATCGAGGTCGTAGGC
>DASVPF010000100.1:0-5256 GCA_036382965.1 Thiobacillus sp. | reverse complement strand
CCCAGCGAGACCGCCCAACTCCAGACCTTGCTGCAGAAAATCCGGGCGGGCGGCGTGACGCTGCTGCTCATCGAGCATGACGTGAAGCTGGTGATGGGGCTGTGCGACCGCGTCGCCGTGCTCGACTACGGCAAGAAGATCGCCGAAGGCGTGCCGGCCGAGGTCCAGCGCGACCCCAGGGTCATCGCCGCCTACCTGGGGGACGCGGCGTTATGAGTTTGAGCAAAACCTATTCACCACAGAGGCACAGAGGCACAGAGGATAAACAAGGCATTAAAAGGGGTTCTCTGTGTCTCCATGCCTCTGTGGTTAAAGGTTTGCAAGTATGAGCATGCTGCTAACCGTCAACCGGTTATCCGTCGCCTACGGCGGCATCCAGGCGGTACGCGAACTCGACCTGGAGGTCGCGCCGGGCGAAATGGTCTGCCTCATCGGCGCCAACGGCGCGGGCAAGACCACCACGCTCAAGGCGATCAGCGGACTGATTGCGCCGCAGGCGGGCAGCGTGCGGTTCGACGGGCAGGCGATCGACCGGCTGCCGGCGCACGAAGTGGCGCGGCGCGGACTCGCGCTGGTGCCCGAGGGACGCGGCGTGTTCCCGCGTATGTCGGTCGTGGAAAATCTGCTGATGGGCGCCTATGCGCGGAATGACCGCGCGGCGATCGTCCGCGATCTCGACCAGGTCTACGCGCTGTTGCCGCGCCTGACCGAACGTCGCGCGCAGCTCGCCGGGCTCCTGTCCGGCGGCGAACAGCAGATGCTGGCGCTGGGGCGTGCGATGATGGCGCGGCCGCGCCTGCTGTTGCTGGACGAGCCGAGCATGGGGCTGGCGCCTTTGATGGTGCAGGCGGTGTTCGACATCATCCGCCAGATCGCGGCGGGCGGCGTCGCAGTGCTGCTGATCGAGCAGAACGCCCATCTGGCGCTGAAAACCTGCGCACGCGGCTATGTGCTGGAAACCGGAGCGATCACGCTGAGTGGCCAGGCTGCCGAGCTCGCCGCCAATCCGGCCGTGCGCCATGCTTATCTGGGCGAATGAGTTTCAGGGGGGTGGGCGTTGAAGCGGTACAGCTGGCGCTCGGTCAGCACCGCGTCGAGCGGCATGTCCCACGGGTCGTGCGGCAGTGTCTCCACCCGCTGGCATTCGTAGGCCACGCCCACCAGACGCGGTTTGCGCCACAGCCGGCGGTGATGCATGAACGCCAGCGTGGCGTCGTAGTACCCGCCGCCCATTCCCAGCCGATAGCCCTGGCTGTCGAAGCCTACCAGCGGCAGCAGCAACAGGTCGAGCTGGCGCGCGCGTAAAGGCCGCGTACTCACGGGTTCGGGAATGCCGTAGCGGTTCGGCTTCATGCGCGTGTCGCGCCCCAGGCGTCCGAACCGCATCACCCGCCCGCGGCGCGGCAGCACCGGCAGATAGCACTCGCGCTGCATCCACAGGGCCTGGTTGAGCAGGGGGTGGGCATCGAATTCGCCGCCCTGCGGCAGATAAAAACCGATGCGCTGCGCGCGCAGCAACAGTCCGTGGCGCAGGGCGAGCCGCAGCGAGGCGTGCGCGGCCTGATGGCGGGCAGCGGGTTTGAGCGCGTTGCGCGCAGACTTGAGCTGACGTCGGAGGGTGGATTTATTCATTGAAGGGTGAAGCTCCCCGCCTGTGCCGTGACTGGCTGCGGACTCTTGAACCTGGGTCCAAGACGGCCGCGTTCAAAGACGCTTTGGGCACATGAGACGTGTCACGCGCACACCCGCATCGGAATAGACCGCAGCCTTGCACGTATGCATTGGTTCAGAGAAATTGCAACCAGCCTCGAACACCGCAGGGAGCACGATTAGTGTATTCCTTTTCCGGTCGAAAAGGTCGCGAAGCCGGGGAGCCGACAAGGACCTGATCCGGGGTGGCGTTAGAAGAGCGTGTCCTGATCTTCCAGCACCGAATCGAGCAGGGTGTTGCATTGCGTCAGCCGGCTGCGCGCCTCCTCGACCAGGCCGCCGCCGCCCCGGGTCAGCAGGTCGTGCGCCAGGTTGAGCCCCGCCATGATGGCGATGCGCTCGGCGCCGATCACCTTGCTGGTGTCGCGGATCTCGTGCATTTTCTTGTCCAGATAATCGGCCGCCGCGATCAGCGCCGATTCCTCTTCGCGCGAACACGCCACCTTGTAGGCGCGGCCCAGGATATGGATTTCGATGGAGCGCGGACCGGCCATCAGACGTCCTCCGGCAAGGTGTCGAGCAGCGCGTGCAGACGCGTCCTGGCGGCGTCCAGCCGGGTCGTCAGCTGCTTGTTGTCCTGTTGCGCCGCAAGCAGCTGCTGGCGCAGCGCGATATTGTCCCGCCGCAGCGTGTGGCAGAGATCGGCCACCTGGCGGATCTTGGCTTCGAGGGTATCGAGTTCGGCATGCATGGCGGGACTATAGGGGGCGACGTGCGGACGGTCAATCGCATCCCGTGGGCTCAGGTATACTGCGCGCCTTCAGGTGCCTGCGCGGCTTTCAGCTGCGTGGGTTAAACGGGAAACAGGTGCGCGGAACACACCGCCATGCCTGTGCTGCCCCCGCAACGGTAAGCGCTAAACGATCCATC
Source organism: Thiobacillus sp. (assembly GCA_036382965.1). Lineage (GTDB taxonomy): Bacteria > Pseudomonadota > Gammaproteobacteria > Burkholderiales > Thiobacillaceae > Thiobacillus. The sequence goes on along the minus strand of DASVPF010000100.1, from coordinate 2,676 downwards.
CCCCACGCCACTGGGCTTGTCCCGGGAAGGCGATGTATTTCAAGCGCGAGCCCGGATACCGGCCTGAGCCCCGCATGGCGCACGTCATGCGGCGGATCGTGCAACGCGCCTGCGGGGAAGCAGGCGCCCAACCGGAAAATCATCATGCGTCAAACCACGCTCTCACTCGCCATTGGCGTCGTCTTCGCTTCGTCCGCAGCCGCGGAAACCCTGCCGGAATATGTCGGCGAAACCATCGTCGTTACGCCGACGCGTTTTCCGCAAGCCCTGTCCGGCCAGGCAGGCAGCACCACCGTGATCACGCGGCAGGACATCGCGAACAGCCCGCGGTCCACGTTGCCCGAGATACTGGCGCAGCAAGCCGGTATCGGCATGCGCGATCTGTTCGGCAACCATGCCGCCGACAGCACGGTCGACATGCGCGGCTTTGGGGCCGCCGCCGGACAGAACACCTTGGTCCTGCTGGATGGCCGTCGTCTGAACGATATCGATCTCTCGTCCATAGACTGGTCGGCGCTGCCGCTTTCCGCCATCGAACGCGTCGAGATCGTGCGCGGCGGCGCCAGCGTACTGCATGGCGATGGCGCAGTGGCCGGGGTCATCAACATCATCACCCGTTCCCCGCTCAGGCTGCCCGATCAGGCTACGGGCAGGGTGCAACTGGGCAGTTTCAGTACGCGGGATGCTCAGTTGAGCGGCAATCTGTCGGGCGAAACGTCGGGCATCCGGATTGCCGTCGACGATTACCGGTCCGACGGCTGGCGCGACAACAACGAAAACAGACAAAGCAGCCTGAACGGCGATGCGCGTTGGAAACACGAACTGGGCGAACTGGTCTTCAAGTTCAGCGGCTCAACGCAGGAGACACGCCTGCCAGGCGCGCGGACGGTTGAACCCGATATTGGCCTGAATGAGGTGGCGACCAACCCCGAAGGCACCAATACCCCGCTCGACTGGGCGAAACGCACGGGCTATCAGGCGGGACTGAGTAACCGTCTTGAGTTTGGGCGCAACGAAGTGATGCTCGACCTCGACTACCGCAATAAACAGCAGCAGTCCTATTTCGACTTCGGCGGCTTTCCCGACTACAACGACACCGATCTCGGCATGTGGAGCTTCTCGCCGCGTGTCCGGCTGCCGTTCGAAACGGGCGACCTCGCGCATAGCCTGGTTGTCGGCGCCGATTTCCAGTGGTGGAATTACCATTTGCGCACGTCAAACGCACAGGCCAACATCGGCACTCCCATCAATGACGTGACGGCCGAGCAGAATTCGACCGGCCTGTATGCCCGCGACGAGATGCAACTGAATCCGGCTACGCGCCTGACGTTGGGCGGCCGCTATGAGTGGTTCAAGATCACTGCACACGACCAGTTCGACCCCACGGCCCCCGGCGGCCTGTTCGGCAGCGGTGCATTGCCCGGCAGTCAGGATGAAACGCAAACCGCCTGGGAGCTGGGGATCAATCACCGCCTGAACCCGCAGCAAGCGCTGTTTGCCCGGCTGGCACGCAGCTTCCGCTTCGCCACCGTGGATGAAATCTATGGATTCTCGCCGGGCTTCTCGCACGAATTCCAGTTTCTCCGGCCGCAAACCTCGCAGGACGCCCAGCTCGGCTGGGAATGGGGCAGCGGCGCCAACCAGCTGCGCGCCGCAGCGTATTACATGCGGGTCAAGGATGAAATCCATCTTGATATCTACACGACCGGTGTCGGCAACACCAATTTTCCGCCGCTTGAACGCTACGGCCTGGAACTCGAAGCAAATGGCCGCCTGAATTCGATAGATTGGCATGCGGCTTATACGCTCGCCTTTGCTGACTTCACCGCCGGGACGCTCAACGGCGTCGCGCTTGACGGCAAGGACGTTCCCCTGGTTCCGCGCAACAAGCTGTCGCTCGGTGCCGTGTGGCATATCGACGGGCCGACCCGGCTGGCCGCCGATGTCCAGTATGTCGGTAGCCAGCGCATGGACAACGACGAGCCCAACCGCTTCGACCAGAAGATCCCGGCCTACACCCTGGTGGACCTCAAGCTGATCCGGCAACTGGGCAACTGGCAATTGTCCGCTGCGCTCAATAATGTGTTCGATGAACACTATTACACCTACGCCGTGCATAGCGCGAGCAACGCCGACCGCTTTAATGCCTATCCCTTGCCGGGGCGCAATGGCTGGGTGAGCGTGGAGTACACGTTCAAATAGTGGGGCCGGGGCGATAATTCACGGATGTTTGTGCGTCTGCTTTGATGGGAGCGTAGCGTGAACGCTGAATCCGACTTGTCTGATCGCAACGCCCGCCATGCCGCGCGCATGGCACGCAAGAAGGCGCTGATCGATGCGGCGATCGACGCCGCCGGCGACGAACGCGGGCTGCTGCTCGTCATCACCGGTAACGGCAAGGGCAAGAGCACGGCGGCGTTCGGCATGGTGGCGCGCGCGCTCGGCCATGGCATGAAGGTCGGCGTGGTGCAGTTCATCAAGAGCCGCACCGACACCGGCGAGGAGGCGTTCCTCGGCAGGCAGCCCGGCGTCGAATGGCACGTCACCGGCGACGGCTTTACCTGGGATACGCAGAACCGCGAGCAGGACATCGCCACCGCCGAGCGCGGCTGGGCGATTGCCGCGCGCATGCTGGCCGATCCCGCGTATCAGTTGGTGGTGCTCGACGAGCTGACG
>DASVPF010000099.1:0-4326 GCA_036382965.1 Thiobacillus sp. | reverse complement strand
TGTCCTGAGCGATTTCTTGCCGATCGGCCAGGCGAAATGTTCGGCGCCGATTTTCGTCAGCGGCGCAACCAGCCGCCCGCTGGCCGAGATCACCAATGCCCGGTGGCCATGCTCCACCAACGCTTGCGCCACTTCGAGCGTGCCGCGTTCGACGCCGCCTGATTGCAGGGAGGGCAGCAGTTGCAGGACGGTCAGTTTTATTTCTTCAGTCATTCGTTCTTGTCTTTTGTCTTGGCCACGGACGGCCTGGCAGACGCGTGGCTTGAGTGGCGCAAAGTGTAAAGCATCCTGTCGTGGCACCGCGTGCGAACTACGGCGCTTCGCGCCACCTGCGCTCGAGCGCAGCCTGCCAGCGATACGGCGCAGGATCGAGCACGGGCGTATTGCCTGCCATCAGGTCGACCAGCAGTTCCGCCGAGGCGGGCGCCAGCGTCACGCCGTAGCGGTAATGCCCGGTGTTGACGAACACGTTGTCGAAATCGGGATGGCGGTCGATGACCGGGATGTTGTCGGGCGAGCCGGGACGCAGCCCGGCCCAGTGCTGCACCGGCTGCATGGCCTTCAGCGCGGGCAGCAAGGCGGCGGCCTCAAAGTGTAGGCGCCGGCGCGTGGCGGCGTCGGTCGATTTGTCGAAGCCGGCGTCTTCCAGCGTGCTGCCCACCAGCACATGACCGTCGCGGCGCGGGATGAGGTAGAGGCCGTTGCGAAACAGGATCGTATCGAGTGCACCCAGCTCCAGCTTGAACAGCAGCATCTGCCCGCGAATCGGGCGGATCTGCGGCATGGCGGCCAGTTCGCCCAGCCCCAGGCCCGCCCATGCCCCGGTGGCCAACACCACGCGGTCGGTCTGGAATGCGCCAGCGCTTGTCTGCACCGCCGTCACCCGTCTGCCCTCGGCCAGCACGCCGGTCGCCGGGCAATGCTCGCGGATCGTGCCGCCCAATTGCGCCACCGCCGCGCGCAACGCCGCCACCAGGCGCGGATTGCGCACCTGCGCCACGTCGGGGAGCCAGATCGGGTTTTTAAGGGTTTCGAATGGCAGGCGAAGTGGGGGGGGCTCCCGCAGCGCCGCCACCCCGTGCGTCGCGCACCAGGCCAGCGCCTGCTCCGGCGCGGCCACCTCCAGCGCCAGCATGCCGCAGCGCCAGAACTCAGCATCCCGCTGCGACATCGCCTCGATGTCCGCAACCCAGCCCGGATAAGCTGCCATTGAACGCAAGGCCAGCGCGGAAACCGGCTCGGCGTAATCCCACGGCAACAGCGGCGAGAGGATCCCGCCGCCGGCCCAGGACGACTCGCCCCCGGCCCGGCCGCGCTCCAGCACCGTGACACGGTCGCCGCGCTGCAACAAAACCAGCGCCACACTCAGGCCGGACACCCCGGCCCCCACCACCAGCGTATGCCCGGTCAAGCTGCGGCCCCTTGCGGCCCACGGGAAAAACAGTTTTTCTTCATCGCGCAATTCTAGGGGGGATTGCCCGGGCTCGCCACGCCGCCGCCCTGGGCAGCCTACAGAAAGTGCGCCCTGCGCCGTAATAAGCTGTCTGATAGCGCAATCCCGGCGAGGGTGCGGAATCCGCCTGTTCACCCAAAAGCGCCAGTCATCGGTTAGTCGTGGCGTTTGGCTTTTCAGGCGATTAGGATCAAGGCATAGAAAAAGGGAAGAGACATGAAGCCAGGCAGACAAAACGGATTCACTCTGATCGAGCTGATGATCACCGTGGCGATCATTGCCATCCTGGCGGCGATCGCCATGCCGTCCTATCAGGAATACGTGAAGCGCGGGAACCGCGCCGCCGCGGAGTCCCAGATGATGGACATCGCCAACCGCGAGCAGCAGTTCCTGCTCGCCAATCGCTCTTACGCCGATACCGCTGCGCTGACAGCCAGCGGTTATACGCCTCCCAGCGAAGTCAGCAGCAAATACGACTGGGTCACCACGCCCGTCGCCGGAACCCCGCCGACCTTCACCATCACCTTTACTCCGAAGGGCTCGCAGGCCAGCGACGGCACGCTGCGTCTGACCAGCGAAGGGGTGAAAACCCGAGCCGGTGACCCGACAAAATGGTAAACGCCCGCACGCCATCCTCACTCGCCCAACGCGGCACTTCGATGATCGAAGTGCTGGTCACGATCGTCATCCTGGCCATCGGCCTGCTGGGATTGGCGGGCCTGCAATCGCGCCTGCAGGCGTCTGAAATGGAGTCGTATCAACGCGCCCAGGCCCTGGTTCTGCTCAACGACATGGCCAGCCGGATCACCGCCAACCGCGCCAATGCGGCGACCTACGTCACGGGTGCGGCCGCGCCGCTGGGTACCGGCATGACTTGTTCCACCGCCACCTCAACCCAGCAACAGATCGATGCTGGCGAATGGTGTCAGGCCCTGCAGGGCGCGGGGGAAACGTCGGGCGGCGGCGGCAAAGTGGGCGCCATGCTCGGCGGGCGCGGCTGTGTCGAGGACCTCGGCAACAACGAATACATGGTTACCGTCGCCTGGCAGGGCCTGACGGCCATTGCCGCGCCTGTTCCGGCCTGCGGCCAGGGCAGTTACGACGGCGGCACTGCTTGCACGGGCGACCGCTGTCGCCGCGTCATCACCACGATCGTGCGTATCGGTAATCTGACATGAACATGGCCCCTACATTGATCGCTTCCGGACGTGCCGCCCGCAGCCGCGGCCTTTCCCTGATCGAATTGATGATCGCCATCGCCATCGGCATGGTGGTCGTGGCGGCCTTGCTGGCCTTGTACCTCAACGTCACCCGCACCAACAACGAGATGGCGAAAATGAATCGGCAGATCGAGAACGGCCGCTTTGCCATGCAAGTGTTGCAGGACGACGTCGTGCTCGCCGGTTTCTGGGGCAGCTTCGTCCCGCAGTTCGACGACCTGACGGGGGTGGCCGCGCCGCTCGATGTGCCGACCGCGCTACCCGATCCCTGCCTGACCTACAACGCCGCCAACTGGAACGACGCTTATCTTGCCAACCTGATCGGCATTCCCGTGCAGGGCAGCGCCGGAACCTGCACACTGACCAGCCAGAAGCCCAACACCGATGTGCTGGTGGTGCGCCACGCGATGAATTGCGTGGCGGGCGTGGGCAATTGCGAGAGCGACGTCGCCGGCAAGCTGTATTTCCAGTCCTCGCAGTGCGAGAACGAACTGTCTACCCTCGCGCAGGGCGGCACCGCTACCACGATCACCCTGGATGCCGGCTCGTCCTCGACCACCGATTTCTACAAGAATGCCATCATCCGCATCGTCTCCGGACCCGGCGCCGGGCAATCGCGCATGATCACCGCCTACAACGGTGGCAGCAAGACCGCGACCGTCAACCCGGCATGGGCGACCATCCCAGACAACTCATCGAAGTATGCGTTCGGTCTCGGCTATGTGCTTAACACCGGCGGCTTCATCTTCCACAAGCGGGACTGCACCACGGCGGCAGACAAGCTCAAGTTCGTTTCCAACGTCTACTACATCCGTGACTACGCCGTTACGCCCGGAGACGGCATTCCCACGCTGATGCAGTCGGCGTTCGATTCTGCGGGTGGCAACTTGGCGCAGCAGCCTGCGCAGGCGCTGATCGAAGGCATTGAAGGCTTCAGGGTGATGTATGGAATCGACAGCTTTGGCAAGACCGGCGCGCCCGAGAACTATCTGGCCGCCGTTGCATGGGCGGATCCCACCAATAAGGTGACACCCACCAACCGCGGTGACGGCATCGCGGAAGGGAGCTATGTCGACGCCACTAACGTGACCTGCAACAGCGCCACCGATTGCAAGGCAGCCAACGTGGTTGCCGTCAGGATTTATGTGCTGGCGCGCAGCCAGGAAACGACACCGGGCTATACCGACACCAAGACTTACCAGTTGGGTGACGTTACCAAGGGACCATTCAACGACGGCTACAAGCGCCACGTCTTTTCCACCACGGTCCGCCTCGTCAACCCGGCCGGCCGGAGGGACACGCCATGAACGCCCCCATTTCCATGCGTGCGCAGCGCGGCGCCACCCTCGTCGTCGGCCTCATCATGCTGGTCCTGATTACGCTGATGGTGACCGCGGCCTTCATGATCAGCACCGGCAACCTCAGGGCGGTCGGCAACATGCAGTATCGCAATGAGGCGATTGCTGCGGGCAACAGGGCGGTCGAGCAGGTATTGAGTTCGCCTTTCACCAACGCCCCCGCCGCTGAACAAATCTTTGTAGACATCAACAACGATGGTGTCCCGGATTATCGGGCCGACATTGCCACGCCCACCTGCATCCGTGCATCGGTGGCTCAGTCTGCCTCGCCCAGCAGCCTGTCGCTGCCGGGGAT